>JAJRXO010000319.1 GCA_024276255.1 Chloroflexota bacterium
ATTCTCATTGTGATGGGTGAGCCACTGCTCACGACGATTGTTTTGTGGTGTGCACCGGTTGATCAGGTTCGATGTGCAACACCCAGGGATGGCTTGCCAGCGCCATAATGGCCTCGGCCCGGCCCTGCACAGCGTAGGCCCGAATCAGTCGCAACGACCGCAGCACCTGTAGGTCGGCCTGCTGTATAGCATCATGGTAATCAGGGCGCAACTTCTGGCAACGTACAATAGCCGCCACCTGCTCGTGGGGGTGCCGGCTCAGATACCTTAAAAATTCCGCATGGATTTTGCGGGCTGCTGCTGTGCTCATGGTGTTCATAATCTTACTTGCTTGGGGAATGGTTGTCAACAGACCGTGAATAAGGTGAGGAAAAGGTGTCACCAGGATGGTGGCCCCTTGCTGTCGGCCTCCTGTCCCTTCCGCAAAGTGGTTTGACCTCATATCGTCCCCGCATTATAATCGAAGTGTTGTTGCACTCTTTCGCTTTGTGGCGATAGTCGCAGCTCTCAACGACTCTGGTCATGCGTTCGGCAACAACTCACCCATCTGGAGAAACATCATGATTGAAGTTCATATTGATAGCGTTCGCATCAGCCTCATGACACAGCACCGTGTCATTGTACTGCGCGAACAGAATTCCCCTCGCTATCTGCCCATCTGGATCGGAGCTCCCGAGGCCGACGCCATCACGCTGCGGCTGCAAGGGGTGCAGGTAGAGCGCCCCCTCACCCATGACCTGCTGGTCAACAGCATCGAAACCCTGGGCGGCGAAGTGCAATATGTGCTGATCAATGATCTGCGAGCCGATGTGTTCTATGCCCAGCTGGTGCTGGAAGTAGACCGCCGCGAGCTGCGCATCGACGCCCGCCCCAGTGATGCCATTGCCATTGCCGTTCGTGTCGAGACCCCCATCTTCGTGGCCGAAAAGGTGATGGAAGCTGCCGGCCGCATGCCTGATGAAGACATCCTGCCCTCGCTCAAAGGCACTGCTCCCCCCCTGCAAAGCAAACAGGAAGAGGAAGACCTAGGAGCATTTGCCGACTTCATCGAAGAGCTGGACCTCGACGATCTCGGTGGCGATTGATGCTGCCCGCAGGCCCCAAATCATCATCATGACGCCTGTTCGCAGGCGTCTCTTTGTCTACGCACACATCATCCCCTCCAGTCATGGCTCTTCCCCCCAATAAAACCATCCCCAACAACACCAAAGCCGAAGAGGCTTTGCTCGGTTCTCTGTTGATCGATCCAGACGTAATCACGCAGGTTGTCACCATTGTGGAGCCCAGTGATTTCTACGTCAAACGCTATGGCTGGATCTACGACGTCATCCGCAGCCTGCACGATCAGCGGCAGCCGGTCGACTTTGTCACCGTCACCGACGAACTTGAACGCCGGAACCAGCTGGCCGATGTCGGTGGCACGGCCCAGATCAGCAACCTCATCAACGCCGTGCCCTCGGCCATTCATGCCCTGCAATATGCCGAGATCATCCGCCGCACGGCCATTATGCGCCAGCTGATCACTGCCGCCGGTGAAATCGCCCGCATTGCCTACGACGATAGCGTGGACGAAACCATTGCCATCGGCAAATCCGAACAGCTCATCTTCAAGATCGCCGCCCGCAACCAGGAACGGGACCTGGTGCCTGTGCGCAGCATCGTGCCCCAGGTCATCGACGATATCGAACGCACTGCCCGCCGCGGTGAGGACGTCATCGGCGTACCGTCTGACTTCCGCGAGCTCGATAAATTATTGGGCGGCTTCCAGAAATCAGACCTGATCATCGTGGCCGGGCGACCGTCCATGGGGAAGACCAGTCTGGCGTTGACTATGGCGCTCAACGCCGCCAAAAACCACGGCCAACGTGTAGCCATCTTCAGCCTGGAGATGAGTAACGAACAGTTGGTGCAGCGCCTGCTCTCGCAGGAAGCCGGCATCGACAACCATCGTCTGCGCCTGGGACACATCAGCGAAGAGGAATGGGGGCGTCTGGTGGCGGCGGCCGCCATTCTCAGCGAATGCCCTATCTACATCGACGACAGCGCCGGCCTCACCCCCTTCGAACTGCGCTCCAAGGCCCGCCGCATCTACGCCGAAGTCGGGCTGGACCTACTTATCATCGACTACATGCAGCTCATGCATTCCGGTTCTCGCTCCGAAAACCGCGTCCAGGAGATCAGTTTCATCTCCCGCTCGCTCAAACAGCTGGCGCGCGAGCTCAACATCCCCGTCGTCGCCCTGTCACAGCTCAGCCGTCAGGTGGAAAACAGGCAAGACAAACACCCCCAGCTGGCCGATCTGCGTGAAAGTGGCAGCATCGAACAGGACGCCGATGTGGTCATGTTCGTGTATCGCGACGAGGTCTACAACGAGAACAGCGAGCTGAAAAACGTGGCCGAGATCATGGTCGCCAAACATCGTCATGGCCCCATTGGCAACGTCAATCTGCATTTCGAAAAGAGCCTGACTCGCTTCGCCAACCTGGCCATGATCGAAGATCGGCTCTACGAATGACAGGCGCATCATCATGACCGACGAATCGATGCAGGGTTTTGCCGGTTTCGATGCCGGCCGAACCCGCTTCACCCCCATCCCCAACCAGGTATTCAGCGATCTGCTGCCCATCGTCGACGATCTCGACGAGCTGAAAGCCATTTTGTACACTTTCTGGCGCCTGGGCCAGCAGGACGGCGATGTGCGTTACCTGCGCCTGCCCGATGTGCTGGTGGATTTAATCTTCCTGCAGGGCATGGGAGCCACGCCTGAAGAGCGCCGCACACGGGCGCAGCAGGCCTTTGCCCGTGCCGCCCAGCGCGGTGTGCTCATCGAAATCGAGATCCGTCGCTCAGACCAGAGCGAACGCTGGTATTTTCTCAACTCGGTCAAGGGCCGACAGGCCGTCGAGAAGCTGCGTCAGGGCGACTTCAGCCATCTGCTGCACGAGATCGATGATGTGATCGTCGGCCTGGAAAAAGAACGACCCAACATCTTCTTGCTTTACGAACAAAACATTGGCATGATTACCCCCATGATCGCGGAGCGGTTGCGCGTGGCTGCCCGCATCTATCCTGAAGACTGGCTGAAAGAAGCGTTCGAAATCGCCATCACCCACAACGCCCGTAACTGGGCCTATATCGAAACAATTCTCAGAAACTGGGCCGAACATGGTAAAGAAAGCACCCAAAAAGCTGGCAGACCTTCTGCCGCAAGCATTATCGGAGATCCCGAAAACGAAGATGATGACACCCTCTTCATCCTCGAATAACCTGGGCAAAGCCGACTGCCCAATCTGCCACGGTGTGGGATTTTATGTCAAAGATGTGCCGGTGGGGCATCCCGACTTCGGCCGCGCCCAGGCCTGCGTCTGCGCCCAGCCAGCCCTCAAGGCCGCGCGGCGGCGCCAGATGAACGCCCTGGGCAATCTGGAAGTCCTGGACGACATGACTTTCGACACTTTCCACCCCGAGGGCATTGCCCTGCCGCCCGAACGTCAGCGCACGCTACGGGCCGCGTACGAAGCTGCGCGCAGCTTTGCCGAACATCCCCGCGGCTGGTTGCTGCTCACCGGGGGCTTCGGCGTCGGCAAAACCCACCTGGCGGCCGCCATCGGCAACGCCGTTGTCGACCACGGCCAGAAAGCCATGTTCCTGCTCGTGCCCGACCTGCTGGATCATCTGCGCGCCAGCTTTGCTCCCGACAGCGATATTACGTACGACGCACTCTTCGATCGACTCAAAAACACCCCCCTGCTCATCCTCGATGATCTGGGTTCAGAAAGCGCCACGCCCTGGGCTCAGGAAAAACTCTTTCAGCTCCTTAATCATCGCTACATGCGTCGCCTGCCCACCGTCATCACCAGCAATCGCGACATCCTCGCATTTGAACCGCGACTGCGCAGCCGTCTCCTCGACCTCGACCTCGTCACCCACATCCACATTCTGGCCACCGATTACCGCGGAGGCGGCTATGTGGATACCCTGGTCGAGCTCAGCGAGCTGGATCTGCACAGCAATCAGACCTTCGAGACTTTCAAGGTGCCGAGTACCGGCCGCGAGGAACTCCGCCAGAACCTGACCAAAATCCGTAGCGCAGCCTTGCAATATGCCAGCAAACCGCAGGGATGGATTGCCTTTTTAGGCCGCGCTGGCGTGGGCAAAACCCATCTCGCCGCTGCCATCGCCAACCAGATACGCCACAGCCAACCCCAGGTCATCTTCGTCAGCATTCCTCGCCTGCTCGATCAACTGCGAGCCACGTTTTCCGCTCGCAGCAATGTTAGCTACGACATCCGTTTCGAGCAAATCAAACAGGCGCCCTTGCTTGTGCTGGACGATCTGCATGGATCCGTGAGCTCGCCGTGGGCCCGCGAAAAACTTTTCCAGCTCATTGACTACCGTTATCTCACCAACAAAGCCACCGTATTCACCGTTAGCTCACCCGATGGACGGCTCAAGGAATTGGAAGAAGCCGATCCGCGGCTGGCTGCCCGGCTCAAGGATGACAATATCTGCCTGTTATGCCATATCAAGGGATCGGGTCGACCGCGCAGCCGACAGATGGAATTGGGAAACTGAACAGGGCGTCATATTCTGCCAGATCGACCGTTTGTGCTATACTCATCTGCATTGTTTCACCCCTCACTCCCCCCTGATGCTCATGGGCCGTATATACGTTGCAGTCGATCTTGAAACCACCGGGCTGGATCCGAAAACCGATACCATTCTAGAACTGGGCGCGGTGCGTTTCCGCGATGGAGAGGTGCTTGAGACCTTCTCACAGGTCGTCAATCCCGATCGCCCCATTCCCCGCTTTATCCAGCAACTCACCGGCATCAGCCAGGAAGAAGCCGCGCAGGCTCCGCCGCTGTCCAGCGTGGCCTCTGCCTTTCGTCGCTTCATCGGTGCGCATCCGCTGGTGGGACACAATATCAGCTTCGATAGCTCGTTTCTGCGTTCGCATAACCTGCATCACCAGAACGATGAGCTCGATACCTGGGAGCTGGCCATTATCCTGCTGCCCGGCCTGTCCAGCTATAAATTGACCCGCCTGGCCGAACATCTGGGCATCAGCCTGGAAGATGCACACCGCGCCTTTGCCGACGCCGAGGCCACCATGCACGTCTTCGAAGCCCTGCGCCGACGGGCCGAAGGCCTGCCCATCGAAACCCTGCAAAGCATTAATCGCATGGCCGTCAACTCCGAATGGGCTCTGCGCGATTTCTTTGCCGATGCCGAAGCTGCGGCAAGCCAACGCTGGGCGGGCAGGGCAACCAAAAGCAAGGACCTCGATATGGGTCCTCTGTTCAGCTCGCAGCAAAGCCTGGAGCCCGTCAGTCATCCCCGCCCCCTGGATGTGGACACCCTCACTGCCCTGCTGGAGCCCGGGGGCGCCTTTGCCGAACACTTCCCGGCTTATGAATACCGTCAACCACAGGTAGAAATGTTGCGGGTTGTTGCCAAGGCATTCAATCATGGCGATCACATCATGATCGAAGCCGGCACCGGCACTGGCAAATCCATTGCCTATCTCATCCCGGCCCTGGCCTGGGCAACGCAAAACGGACAGCGCGTGGTGGTATCCAGCAACACCATCAATCTCCAGGAGCAGCTCTATCACAAAGACCTGCCCGATCTGCGTCACATCCTGCCCTTCGATTTTCAGGTCGCCGTTCTCAAAGGGCGCAGCAATTACCTGTGCCCCCGCCGCCTGCAACAGATGCTGGGCCGTCCCGACCTGGGCCCCACCGAGATCAGTGTGCTGGCCCGCATCCTGGTGTGGCTGCCACAAACCGAAACCGGAGATCAGAGCGAGATCACCCTCGTCAATGCCCAGGAACGCGCGGTGTGGCAACGGGTGTGTTCCGACAGCCAGAGCTGTTCGCAGAGCCGGTGCGTGGAACACGCCGCCCGCCCTGATTTCTTCTATCTGGCCCGCAATCGGGCGGAAGCAGCGCATGTAATCATCATTAATCATGCCCTGCTGTTGGCCGACATCGTCACCGAGAATCGGGTCATCCCGGCCTACGATCATCTGATCATCGACGAAGCACATCATCTCGAGGATGCCACGACCCACGCCCTCACCATCAACATCGACCATAGCTCCTTTGTCACCCGACTGCGCGATCTGGCGCCGGTAGGTCAGGCCGATCGTACCGGCGGCTTACTGGCCCAGGCGGCCACGCTGGTGCGCAAGGCTGGCTGCCCTCGTGAAAAGGCGGACGCCGTGATCGATCTGACCAGCGAACTGGCCGATCGCATTCCCCTGCTCGATGTGCACATGTACGATTACTTCGATGCCATCGACCGTTTTCTGGCCCAAACCACCGGCCGCCAATACGACAACAATGATTACGATCTGCGCCTGCGCCTGACCAGCAAGGAACGCGTGCAACCTGCCTGGGTAAATGTCGAGATCATGGCCGACAACGTCCTGCTGGAACTGCGTAACTTTGACGAGAAGCTGGGCTCTCTGGTGGGGCTGATCAGCGATCTGAGTAATTGCCTGGGCCTTGCCGGGGATGAGCTCAATGCTGATTTGCAGGCCATGCAGCGTCTGCTGCTGGAGACCCAGGAGACGATCCACGCTGCCACCTTTGATCCCGATCCCAACGCCATCTACTGGGTGCGCCGCTCCCGGCGCTACCAGACCCTGTCATTGCACAGCGCCCCCCTGCACGTGGGAAGCCTGCTGGAGCAGTACATCTTCCTCAATAAAGAAACCGTGATCCTCACCTCGGCCACCCTGCGCACCTCCAACAGCTTCAACTATTTACGGCAACGGCTGGGCGCCACCGATGCCAAGGAGCTGAGCCTGGAAAGCCCCTTTGACTTCCGCCAGGCAGCGCTGGTGTACCTGCCCACCGATATGCCGGAGCCCAATCAGTCGGCATTTCAGAGCAGGGTGGAACAGGCCATTTACGAACTGAGCCTGGCCACGCAGGGCCGCTTGCTCGCCCTGTTCACCTCGTACGCCCAGCTGCAAAAAACAGCCGAGGCCCTGCGCCCACGACTGGCTGAACAGGACTTTAATCTGCTGGTGCAGGGCATGGGCGGCTCGCGGCAGCAGATCCTGACCGATTTCCGGCAATCCCAGCGTGCCGTGCTCATGGGCACGCGCAGCTTCTGGGAGGGGATCGATGTCCAGGGTGAGGCGTTAAGTGCTCTGGTCATCGTCAAACTTCCCTTCGCCGTGCCCTCGGATCCCATCATCGCGGCCCGCTCCGAAACCTTTGACTCGGCTTTCTGGGAATATCAGGTCCCTGAGGCCATCCTGCATTTACGGCAAGGCTTTGGCCGCTTGATCCGTTCCCGCGAGGATCGCGGCATCTGCGTGCTGCTGGATCGGCGACTGCAAAGCAAGCGCTACGGCAGCAAGTTCCTGGAATCACTGCCCGATTGCACCGTGCACCGGGCGCCGCTGGCCGATCTGCCCCTGACGGCGATGCAATGGCTCAAGGGCGAAGCCCCGCCCCGCTCCGAGACCTTTAACGGTTACAATAATTACCAGCCCAAACCCCCGCCGCCCGACTACTGGGGCTGAGTACTTGCCCGGGGATAGCTATTTACGCACGAGATAGATCTTGCGCCCCACCGCGCCGTGGCGATTCAGATCAGCCAGTATCGTAAAATCGCCATGTGCGGCCAGAAAGGCATCCACCGCGGCGGTGACCCCGGGCCAGTACGCGTTTTCGTAGTCATCCACCACCATAACCCCCTGCGGGGCCAGGTGGGCAGCGCATAACTGCATATCGGTCAGGGCCTCGGCCTGCGAATGCCCGCCGTCGATGTGAATAAAACGAAACTGCGCCTCACCGAGCTGTAAATCTCGGCTCAACCCTACCCGCACGTCCACCTGCTGCCAGTCGAGTTGCGGATGCATCGAAAGCAGGTTGCGCTGCAACCCTTCTGGTGAGGGCCTGTCAGGATAGACATCATCAGTGGGCTGGGCAAAGGCATCACACACCACCAGGGTTTCATGCGGCCGTAAATAGGCGGCCATGCAGGCTGTGGACCGGCCATGATAGCTGCCGATCTCCAGCATGTCGCCTCGCATGTCCATCAGTTCCTGCATACGCAGCACCAGATGAAAATGCACGCAGTCATCGTAAGTGAACCAGCCGGGAATGGTGCGGATACGGGTAAATAAATCAACCAGGGGTCCCGGCCGGGCTTCGGGAGCCAGGTCGATGGCGTCCTGCGGCCGGGTCCTGCGACGGACCCGCCAGCGCAGCCGTGATAGTCCAAAATTGAGCTTCATGGCCCCATTATACCTGCTTCTATCTCCGGGATGAAAGCTTCATTGTGCTTTCATCCCGATTGCGATAAGATTCTCACAGGTCGATCCTGCGACCAGGAGGCGATGATGCGACAATTCATGATACGCGCTTGCTTCGTGATGCTCCTGCTCCTGGCGTTGCTGGGAAGCAGCACCAGGGCGTTGAGCATAACAACGCCAGTCACCAATGACGACACGCCGATCCAGCTTGTGGGACAACTGGGGGGTAGCACACTCACGGCAGCAGTGCGCGCGCCCTACGTGTATGCAGGCATTGGCCAACGGCTTGCCGTCTTCGATATCTCAAACCCCGGGGCGATGCCCATACTCGGCCAGAGCGACCTCCTTCCCGGCGTTGTCTTCGACCTTGCCCTGCAGGGAGACTTTGTGTATGTAGCCGATCGCAACGGCGGCCTGCAGATCATCGATATCTCACAGCCGACGCAACCCCGCGTCGCAGGTGCTTTTCGTATGGCGGGTGATGTAACAAGCGTGGCTGTGGCCCCACCTTATGCCTATATCCTTAACAAGCAGCTCGGCCTGCGGGTGATCGACATCTCGGACCCCACACATCCTCAATCCGTCGCTGCCTATACCGATCTCAACCAGCCCGGACAGCTGAAAATCGCTGGCGATCGGCTCTATGTAACGACCGATGCCGACAGCGTTGCCGTTTTCGACCTTTCTCAACCTCCGAGCTTAACCCTTCTGGCTCGCTTTCCCCTGCCTTTTCTCTATATCAATGATCTGGAGGTCACTGACAATACGCTATACGTGGTGGGCATCGATGACCTGGCTTATAACTATCTGGTCATTTATGACATCTCCGATTTACAGGCGCCGCAAAAGCTGTGGTCAGCGCCGCAAGCTGGTGGGGATATCGAAGTGCAGGGCACGACGATCTTTGTGGCAGCCGAAAAAGCAGGCATTTATGTGATTGATGCCAGCGCACCACAGCAACCGGTGATCCTCTCGCACTTTGCACCCGGTCAATTGATCGCCCGGCAAATCCATTTGCAGGGCACGCTGGCCGCGATTGCCGGCGGCAGCGAGGGCGTGGCACTTGCTGATTTCAGCGATCTCCAGCAACCGTCTGTGCTCTCCGCTTTCAAAACCGTGGGAGAGAGCCGGGAGGTCGACATGGCCGGGACAACCGCCTATGTTGTCACGAGCAGCAACACGCTGGAGGCCGTTGATCTCAGCCAGCCCGAGAACCCACAACTCATCGCATCGTATCAGCAGGAGACTAATGGCATCCGCGAGTTGCTCATCAGGCCGCCCTATGCTTATTTGAGTACGCTACGCCGCGGATTGGTGGTTCTGGATATTTCAGACCCCGCTGATGTCAATGAAATCGGGTCGTATCCGCTGCCGACTCCCTTTGCCCTGGATGTTGAGGGATCCATCGGCTATGCAGTTTCACTCGTGGGTCTCTATATCCTTGATCTGTCGGATCCTGCTGCGATTGTTCTTTTGGCCGGCCCCATACCCGACGTCATCGGCTCCCAGATCCGCGTGCGATATCCTTTTGCCTTCGTCATCACCCGCAGCGAATTAACTATTTACGACCTTTCCAGTTGGCAGCAAATCGTACTCCTTACCTCCTTCAACCTCTCTGGAGAGATCGCAGGCATGGCGTTCTACCAGAACATGCTCTATGTGGCCCATGGTGACAGCATTGCTGTGATCGATATCGGGGACCCCTATCATTCCCGCCTTGTGAGCACGATTGATCTGCCCGGCTATGTGATGGCAATGAAAAGCCGGGACTCTTATCTCTTTGTGCGCTCCGCAGGGTTCTATGGAGACCCATTCGGCACAGGCGGCTTGCGCGTATTTGACATCACGTCTCCCCAGATTCCCGTGCAGATTGCTCACCTGACGGAAATCCCCGGTCTCGTCGATTTTGCATTCCCAGAAGAGGGTGACTACACTGCGGCGGCAGCCTCATCCGGGGGAATCGCCGTATTCAAGGCCGACCGCAGCGTTCCTCTTTATGGCACATGGCTGCCGCGGCTGCGCCGACAATGAATCGCTAACCTGCACACGCCATGACATCGAAATCGCTCTATACCAAACTGCGCTCGATTTTGGTCTGCCCGCTTTGCCACGGCTCTTTGCAACCCGACGCGGCCGATCAGGCACTGATCTGCCGGGATTGTCACCGCCACTACCCGCGGTCAGGCCATGCCTGGCTGATGTTGGACCCGCAACATCCTCTTTTAGCCATGTATGCCCATGGCGGGCCGTCGCTCCCCCCGCGCAGCTGGAAGAGCCGCCTGCGCGGCCTGTTGCCGCCGCCCGAAGAGCGGCTGTGGACACGGCGCAGCCGGAGGGCTATCGTGCGGGCGCTGCAACAAGCCGATCCCGATCACCCCCATCATGTGGTGCTCAATCTGGGCGCCGGCCTGGAGCGTGTCTTTGAGCAGGCCTTTGCGTCCTACCACAGCCTGATTCGTTTTGGCCTGCCGCACACCGGCCATGTCGATGTGATCGCCGACGCCCGGCAATTACCGTTTCGCGATGCCAGCGTGGATCTCCTGCTTTCATCATCGGTGCTGGAACACGTGCAGCATCCCGAGCAGGCAGTAGCCGAGATCGCCCGCGTGCTCAAGCCGGGCGGCCGTACATACAGCGAAATCCCCTTCCTGCGCGCCTACCACATGGCCCCCCATGATTACCAACGCTACACCATCAGTGGCATCGAGGCGCTTTTTAGCCGGCATGGCCTGCTCTGTGAGGAAAAAGGGATTTGCTCCGGCCCCTTCACAGCCTGGGCGCTGTTGATCCGGGATACTGTTTTCCACCTCACCCCGACCCGTCTCCTGAAGATGGCCGGCCGCGCCCTGCTCTCGTGGCTGGTGCAGCCGATCAAATACGGCGATATGTTGTGTGAAGATGCCCCCTGGGCGTACCATCTGGCCTGCAACTTCTATTATGTGGGGCGGAAAAGGAAATAAAAAAGTGGCCGGCTCGAAAGCCGACCACTTTTGGGTATAACAGAGGGTGGGATCAGTCGCTGACGCCGTTGGTGGTGCCAGAACCGTAGGGATTGAGGGCGACACCATTCAACACCACAGCCAGCGGTTGGCCGTCGCTTTCGACCACAGCGTGGCCTTCGAAGCTGTCACCGAGGGCAGAGGTGCCACCGGTGCCGGCGCGGGTGTTGTAGCCAATACCCTGGCCAGGTGTGAGGGTGTCGGTAACGGTGTGAACCAGCGTACCGGTGCGATCATAGAACTTGGTGGTCACGGTGGTGTTGGCGTTGCCGATGTTCTGAATGATCACGGCGCTGAAATCGGTGAAGTTGCCGCTCACTTTCACACGGCGCACAGCAGGCACCCAGAATTTGGTGGCGCCACTGGCGGCGTTGCTGGCAGCATAGTAGCCCGATTCGGGGCCGGTGCCGCGGAACCACTGCGTAATCACCGTAGCCACGATGGCCTTGTCGGAAGTAATGGTGACCGTGCCATCCCAGAAGTTGCCGAGGACGTCAAATTTCTCGGGATTGGCGCCATTCACGCCACCACGGGTGTTGAAGCCTGCCGCCGAGTTGGCGGGAATGGCCTGCGTGATGGTGAGGGAATTGTTGGCAGGATCGCGGGGGGTGTATTGCAGGGTAACGTTGGCGGTCGAGTTTTCCAGATTCTGCACGTTCAAAGCTGAAAGCAGCACCCAGGACCATTTCGAGCGATCGTTGGGATCCTCTCCCGAGGGCACGTTGTAGACGCGGAACTGGCTGGGGACAACCAGCGTGGTGGCGCCGCTGAGGCCGGCGCAGTTGGCCGCGTTGTAGGTGGAGGAGCGGCCGCCCTGATTCACAACGCCCACACCGGCGACGGTCTGGCCGTTGGTGACGGAGACAATGGCGGAACCATCCCAGCCGTTGGCCACGTTGGGCACGGTGGCGCTGGGGGTGCGCATGTCGTAGGTGTGCTGAGCGCCTACCGGAATCGTATCGGTGAAGGTGCCTTCCAGGGTGCCAGAGCGGCTGTAGTATTTCAGCTCGACGTTGGCATCACCCGTACCCGTGTTCTGCACGGTGAAGGAGGAGACGATGGCAGGGGCGTATTTGAAGAGGCTGGGGAAGCAAATCTTGCTGGAACCAGCGGAAACGCCGGAGTACAGACCCATCTGATAGCCGTCGCCAGGACCGCCAAGCCACTGCGTCTCGACCACCGAGGCCAGTTTCTTGTTGGACGAAACCACACCGGCGCCGTTGAAGCCGGCAGGAAGCTGG
The DNA here is from genome assembly GCA_024276255.1 of Chloroflexota bacterium. GTDB lineage: Bacteria > Chloroflexota > Anaerolineae > J102 > J102 > JAADGC01. The sequence goes on from JAJRXO010000319.1 coordinate 12,519, forward strand.
CTGCTGGCCGGATCAATGGCTGTGGAGCCATTGCCGGGGATCGTGCGGGTGGGACCGGCAACCGTGCCGCCGCCCTGGGTGTAATAGGTGATGTTCACGGTGGCCTCATCGGCGGTCGTGTTCACCAGTTCGGTGTAGGTGGACCCGGTGCCCGGATCGGGGAAGCTTTGCGCCGCTGCGGGAAGGGCAACCAACACCAACAGCAATACAAAGCTGATGACGAGGGTTAATCTGCGTCGACTCATTTGAAATCTCCTTATACGATGAGTGGAAAGGTGGCAATAATACAGGCAGCTGTGACCTGAACCAACAGGTTACGATTTTAATTTAGCATGATTCTCAACGGCTTTCAATAGCCAATGTGGATTATTTACGTCCGCCCGGCCGCGATCAGCCTCCAATCCGCCTAATACCTTTGGGTTAGTTGGGGATAATACCGCGAATTTAGCCTTCAAAGTCGGCACACGAAGCTGTTTGGGCATCGATTAGCATGGGCAAAGCTCCAGCGCGGGCCACAGCCGCCGCGTGGCTCATCCAGTGCCCGCCCGATACGACCAACCCGGTCATGTGCAAAAAGTACGGCGTCCATCCGGCGTGGGTGTGGTTGGCAAGCACGATGTGCCCCCCCACTTCGGCGAGCGCGGCTGGCGTATCCACCACCTGCACGCACGGCCCCTGCAGCGACTGACCGGCCACTGCCAGCGCTGGGCCAGACGCGGATGATTGCAGCGGCAGCATGGTGCGCTCAGCGATCTGGGTAGCCACATGACGCCGATGATGCCATTCTCCGGTTAACATCTGCTTGATCTCTTCGATTTCCAGCTGGAAGATCTCCTCTGTCTGCTGGATACGATCGCCCTCAGCGCCTTCGGCGGCCGCAGCCAACACCCACGTGCGGGTAGCCGCCTGCACCCAGGCCAGAGCATCACGTGCCTGACCATAGGTCAATACGGCCTGCCGGCAGAGATCGATCATTTTGTTCACGGCCTTGCGGTGTAACAGACCGGCGCGCTGCCCTACCTGCTGGCGCGTTTCGGCGGCTACCTGTGCTGCCCGTTGCGGTTGCCAGGCTGTTTCCTGCGGCGCCCGGGGCCAGTCAGTCGGCATACGCTCAGCCAGCCTTGGTACTGCCACCTCCAGCTCGGATGCGGCCCAGTGACCCCAACGCTGCTGCCATACCGCCGCGGATGCGCCTTGGGCCCAATCCTGCACCTGTTGCGCTGCCGGCGTCAGCAGGCCCTGCATCAAACGCATCGCCGTTGACAGGGCTTGATCGCCATACCAGCGTTGCCATAGCGTGGCCAGCTGCGTAAAAGCGCCGGTCGCCACCCACGCCATCTGATCAACCAGGGTCAGAGCCGCGGCCAGCATGGGCTCAACCTCTTCCATCACCTGCAATAACTGGGATTGACTCCATACCATCTCCTGCACCCCGGCCGCCCACCTCCGCAGATGGCTGATCTCGGAGTCGGCTTCGGCCAGCCAGCGCTCGGCCAGGCGGACTGTTTTTTTACGCTTTATGGAAGGATGTGCGGTAACGTTGTCAGGCTGCACCTGCCACAGAGCGGCCACTAGGCCGACATCGACCTGCCAGGTTGCCACTACGGCTGCCACCAGATTCTGGCGTCGCCAGTCCAGCATGTGTGTCAGGGTTGGGGCGGAAGGCGGAGTGAGCGCCAGCTCGCGATGGAATTGATTCTGGGCCGCCTGCAACGCTGATCGGGTCAGGTCAGCACTGAACGGCGTGAGGACGAACTCAGTCATGATGGGTATATCAAACTCCGTTGGTAAGTTGAATGCAAAAACTACGCCCGATATAGAACCACATCCCGCCCCAAACATACAAAAACAAGGGTCGACCGTTGTCGAGCCGACAGCGAAAGCGGGGCCAGACACATCAAATCCGCCGCATTCCCTGCGACGGATTTTCTTGGGCTACAGCAAACGTTGATTACACGCCAGTAAAGGTCGTGGTTCAGCCCTCGCCGCGCACCCCATCGAAAACCAGATCAACCACCTCATCCAGGCGCTGACTGAGCGCCAGCTGAAAATCGCCACTGCACCAGTTGACCACCTGCTGGAAATAAAGCATATACAGGGTATCGGCAATGAAAGCAGCATTGGCCTGACGGGCGACCTCGCCATCGCGTTTGCCCTGTTCGATGAGTAACGCCAGCATGGCCCGAAAATCCAGATTGGCGCGCTTGTTACCTATCAGATCCGGCAGCCGCAAGCCGCGATACACCATCGCCCGCACCAGCTCACGATCGGCCTCCAGACCGGCAGCCAGAGCATGAAATACAGCTTTGATCTTCG
>JAJRXO010000320.1 GCA_024276255.1 Chloroflexota bacterium
AGGATACGGCTAAAACCATGGTTTTTTCCCATTTCCCCTCATTCTGACAGGTGGAGACCAGAAACCCGGGCGCGGGGGCGCAGGGCGCCCCGCCGCGTGGAATCAAATGGTGAGGCGAAAGAGCGTCATATGCTGCAAGTGAAAGGTCTCGACCTGCTTGAAACCAGCAACGGCTGCGGCTTCTTGCACCTGTTCCGGAGACAGACGATGGGCCAGCGGCGGCCCCATCTCCTGCTGGCGATAGGGCCATTCCAGCGCCACCACACGCATGCGGGCGCAGCGCCGGGCCTCGCTGAGGGCTCGTGGAAGATCGTCGGTCTCGTGCAGTACATGGCCCATATACACCACATCAAAGGCCTGGCTGGGGAAGGGCAGGGCCTCCATGGGCGCCAGGGCAAAACGGATGCCGGGCACCAGGCCGCGGGCCAGCACAATCATGTCGGGATTCACATCCAGCCCCACAACCTCCGGCAAGCGGGCGCTGAAGGCCTCGGCAAACAGGCCACTCCCCGTCCCCACATCCAACAGGCTGTGTACGTTTTTCAATCCTTCCAGGCACAACGCCACCACGCGCGGCACCTCCAGCAGGGCCAATCGCCGTTGCGAGCGCAGCATATCGCTATGACCGTGAAATCGTTTTTCATGTTTCATTTTGTTGACATCTCCCGGGTCGGGGAATCAGCATCGGCACCTGTTGACGATATGTATCGTAGGCCGCACCAAACTCGGCCCGCAATCCCGTCTCTTCGTGCCGGGCGCCAATGTAGAAATAAAGGGTGGCCAGCACAGCCACAGCCAGGCTGTTGATGCTGACCTGGGGTGAGAACCATACCAAAAGCAAGCCAAAGAAATAGATGGGGTGTCGCACCAGGCAGTACAGCCCGCGCAGGCGCATGGGCTCGTTGCGATCAGGATCATAGCCGGGCAGCTACTGCGTTATGCCGACAAACTCGCCCACCCGTGTGTGCAACACCGCTGCTATCAGGCCCAGCAGGCCCACCCCCTGGATGGCGAGCATGAGCCAGCGCCAAGGCGATGGCGCCTGCCATAACAGTCGATCGGGCAACTGACCGTATAACAGCAACAAGGGCAGCAGGCTCAGCACGGCAAAGACATTGTAGGCCAATCGATACCAGCGATAAGCGCGATCACCGAAGCGTTTGCGAAAGCGTTGCTTGAGCTGATGATCGGCGAGGACACTGTGTATGAGGGCCCATAGCACAAAGCCCAGGGTGATCAAGGCGATGCTCTTCATGCAGGCATTTTAGCGCAAGCCCAACATTTGACCAAAACACAGGCCGGGGGTGTGTTTCAAAATGGGGGCAAATTGCCCCCTCCCCGCCCCTCCCCCGAAACTCGCTGCGCTCGTTTTCAGGGGAGGGAGATGCTTTCTCTGGCAAAATGCGTTGCAGATCAGGATGGCCTCCCCCTGAGCAAAGCTCGGGGCGAGATTGGAGGGGGGCAAGCGCTGGATGCTTCCGATCGGACAACCTGCCCCAGAATTGAACCGCACCCACAGGCCGGGCTTCTGTCGACAAGCTCTGTTTCACCGTGCTATAATGCCGTTGGCAAGGGGGCAAAGCACAAGATGAGCGGTTCTCGGCTCACGACTGCCCCAGCCGTCGCTTTCGCTTTCCCTGCCCACGGGACCGCCACCCCCGCCCACGATCCTATCCCCAGCAAGGAGCACCCCATGACACAAGATACCCTTCTCTACCTATCACGCGCCGATGTCGAAGCCGTGGCCCTTGACATGGCGACTATCATCAATCTGTTGGAACAGGCCTTCCGTGCCAAAGGCCAGGGCCAGGTTGAGATGCCGCCCAAGCCCGGCATCCATCCCCGACCCGACGCCTTCATCCACGCCATGCCCGCCTATATCCCCGCCATGCGGGCTGCCGGCATCAAATGGGTGAGCGGCTTTCCCGAAAACAAAGACAAGGGCCTGCCCTATATCTCCGGCCTGCTGGTGCTGAACGATGTCGATACCGGCCTGCCCATTGCCGTCATGGACTGCACCTGGATTACGGCCAAGCGCACCGGCGCCGCCACGGCCCTGGCAGCGCGTTATCTGGCCCGGCCCGACAGCCACACCGTGGGGATCCTGGCCTGTGGCGTGCAGGGCCGCTCCAATCTGGAAGCCCTGGCCGTGCTGTTCCCCATCGAGCGCGTGGTGGCCTACGATATTCATCCCGAGCGCATCGAAGCATACATCAATGAGATGGGTGACCGTTACGATTTCGAGTTCGTCGCCGCCCGATCGCCGCAGGAAGCAGTGGTGGACAGCGATATCATCGTCACCTCCGGGCCTATCTTGCTTCACCCCAGGCCCACCATCCCTGCGGACTGGATCAAACCCGGCGCCTTTGGTTCAGCCGTGGACTTTGATTCCTACTGGACGCCCGAGGCCCTGGCCGCCATGGACAGGATCAGCACCGATGATCACGCCCAGTTCCACTATTACCGCTCCGTGGGCTATTTCCAGCACACACCCGATCCCTATGCCGATCTGGGCGAATTGGTTGTGGGCAGCAAGCCCGGACGCCAGAACGCGGACGAACGCACGCTGGCCATGAATCTGGGACTGGCGATTGATGACATGGCCGTGGCCCCCGAGATCGTACGCCGGGCCCGGGCCATGGGCATTGGCAGCGAACTCCCCTTCTGAAGGCCTTCTCCCCACCCATATCAACGCTCCTGATGCCACCATTCCAGACGGACATCCTCATCATCGGCGCCGGTCCCGCCGGATTAAGCACAGCCCTGCACCTGCACAGGCAGGAATCGACCCGCGGCCTTGGCATCATCGTGCTGGAAAAGGCCGTGCACCCGCGGCCCAAGTTGTGTGGCGGCGGCATCACCCGCCCCGGCCTGCAGGTACTGGCGCAACTGGGCTTGCAGCTCGATGTGCCGCACATCCCCATCCGGGAGATGCACATCGTGCATGGAGAACGACGTTTCGTTCTGCGCGACGATCCAGTATTTGTGGTCACCCACCGCCCGGAATTCGACCACTGGCTACTGCAACAGGCCGAGCAACGGGACATTACGATCCATCAGGACGAGCCGGCCCGGTATCTGGAGATCAACGATGAGGGCGTGCGCGTCCGCACCGCCCGCGGCACCTATTTGGCCAGAGTCCTGGTGGCAGCCGACGGCTCCAAAAGCTGGGTGCGCCAGAAACTGAAATGGGGTGAACGGGGCCGCAGCGCCCGCCTGCTGGAGGTCCTCAGCCCTGCCGCCGATGCCGATAAATCATTCTTCAAGGATGGCATCGCTGTGTTCGATTTCACGGCCACTCGTCGCAAACTGCAGGGCTACACGTGGGAATTCCCCACCCTGGTGCACAACATCCCCTGGCTCAACCGCGGCATCTTTGATAGCCGCGTGCGACCAGAGCAGGAACGGGTCAAATTGTTAGCCCTGCTGCAAGGCATTCTGCCCCTGCACGCCCGCCATGACCGCGTGCAGGGGCATCCCATCTTTCTGTTTCACCCCGGCTTCAGCCTGGCCCGGCCTCGCCTGCTCCTGGTTGGCGATGCAGCCGGCGCCGACGCCCTGCTGGGGGAGGGCATCGCCTTCGCCCTTTGGTATGGCGAAGCCGCCGCCCGCGAACTGGCACAGGCCTTTGCCAGCGATGACTTCAGCTTCAGCGGCTATCGAGACCGGGTCTTGCAGCATACGGTGCTCAAACAATTGGCAGGACGCTATCACGCGGCCCGTTTTTCCTACGGCCTGCAGCGCTTTCCCTGGCTGGCTGAGAACATCTGGGCGCTGGCGCCCCTGGCCTTCCGCCTGGTGGGCCTCCTGCGCCCTGAATATATTCCCCTCAGCCAGCGCCGCCTGATCCGCCTGCCCACAACCCCGTTCTGAAGCCGGTGCCATGTC
>JAJRXO010000321.1 GCA_024276255.1 Chloroflexota bacterium
ACCATCGGCCTGGGCATCGGCGGCCCCCGGGGCACTGGCGGCAAAGACCAGCCCCAGACCTGCAAGCACAACGATACTGATGAGTAATGGTTTTCTGAATGATCGTAGGGTCATTTTGCTTCCTCCTGAAGCGAACGGGTTCGACATATGCTTAGACGTTCACAGAGGGGCTCTGGTTCCCAACAGCTCTGTTTTTCGATTCAATACAGCCGTGCAGATCGATCTTTCGCCCCTGCTACGACAATGCCGTGTCTTGCAGTTACGGTAGCTATTGTTGGATCCCTGCCAGCTGACACACCCCGCAGGCCTGGCACAAATCGGATGCCTGTTGCCCGGACAGCAATCCGCGCTCTGCCCGTCTGGCTGCGATCTTGGCCACTTGATCGGCCGGCATCGGCGGATCGCCACCCAGTTCCAGCACGGTTTTGGTGATTTTGGCCGTGTGCTCGACCTTTTCCAGCTTGAGATAAGCCTGCCAGGGAGAAGCACCCACGGTCACGCTGCCGTGACGTTGCAGGATGATGGCATCATACGATTCGATGAGACCGGCGATCACGGCGGGGCCCTCGGGGCTGGCCGGGGTGGCGTAGTCGGTGGTGGGAATCAGCCCCAGCGTCATCACAACCTCGGGCAAAATGCATTGCGCCAATGAGATACCGGCAATTGAAAGCGCCACGGCAATGGGGGGATGAGCATGCACCACGCTGACGATATCAGGGCGTCGCCGGTATGCTTCCAGATGGAGCAGGATCTCGCTGGACGGGCGCAGATCGCGGGCCACGCCATAGCGCGGGCCCACAGGCCGGGCGTCCCAGTCGATTGCCAGCAGCTGATCTGCGGTGATAAATCCCTTGCTCAGTCCGCTGGGTGTGACCAGGAAATGATCCTCATCCAGCCGCACGCTCACATTGCCGTCGGTGGCGGCCAGATAATCTTTCTCCCACATCAGACGGCATACCTGTACGATCTCCTGCCGCCATTCCTGTTCGCTGCGTCGTTGCCGTCGCGGTGAGGTCAGTGCATAGCCGCCGCTATTCATCGCTGATATCAACCTCATCTACAATTCCCACCACAACCGCCCGCACAGGCCCCCATGGCTCCATCTCCAACACCTGCCGGGCGCCGTTGCCTTCATCCAGCACCAGCACCCGGTCGCCTATTCCGGCCTGGACGGTATCCAGGGCGATGTCGTATTGGGCTCGAATATCTTCCTGTAAATCCTCGCGGGCTACGGTGAGCAATTTGTAGCCGTTATACGCCGGATGTTTGATCGTGGCCACCACGGTACCTACGACTCGACCGATATACATCAGGATTCCTCCGCATTTTGCACATCATCCACAATGCCCACGATGGCCAGATCGACCGGCACAAAGGTTTGTGGCAGGGCCAGCGCTGCCTCGCGGCTGGCAATGGTGAACACCAGTTCGTCGGGGCCGGCCTGCGCCGTGGCATCGGCCGCCACCTTCGGGGAACCAACCGGTCGTTGTTGACGATCGAGTGGCTGCACCCATAAGAATTTG
>JAJRXO010000322.1 GCA_024276255.1 Chloroflexota bacterium
GCCATCCGGGCGCCCCCATGGGCATGGCCGATATGGCCGAAGTGTTGTGGAACGATTTCCTCAAACACAACCCGGCCAACCCGAGCTGGGTCAACCGGGACAGATTCGTTCTGTCCAACGGCCACGGCTCCATGCTGCTGTACGCCTTGCTGCATCTGAGCGGCTATGAGCTGTCCATCGACGACATCAAAAACTTCCGGCAATTACACTCGCGCACCCCCGGCCACCCCGAGTTGGGCTGTACGCCGGGAATCGAAACCACCACCGGCCCCCTCGGTCAGGGCCTGGCCAACGCCGTCGGCATGGCGCTGGCTGAACGTACGCTGGCTGCCCGCTTCAACCGGGACGATATCGACATTGTTGATCACCACACCTATGTCGCCGTGGGTGATGGCTGTTTGATGGAAGGCATCTCTCACGAAGCCTGTTCGCTGGCCGGTACGCTCGGCCTGGGAAAGCTGATCGCTGTGTATGACAGCAATCATATCTCCATCGACGGCGACATCAGCGGCTGGTTTACGGAAGATGTTGCTGCACGTTTCGAGGCCTATCACTGGCATGTCATTCGTGATGTGGATGGTCACGACCCCGAGCAGGTGAAAACCGCCCTGCAAACAGCCCGCAGCGTCACCGACAAGCCGACACTCATCTGTTGTCAGACCATCATCGGCTGGGGTTCGCCCAACAAACAGGGCAAGGCTTCCAGCCACGGCGCGCCTCTGGGTGAAGACGAAGTCGCGCTGGTGCGGGAAACCATCGCCTGGCCCTATGCCGCCTTTGAAATCCCGGAGGAACAATACCAGGCCTGGGACGCACGACAAAAGGGTGCAGAACAGGAAGCCGAATGGCAGGCGAAATTCGATCTCTACGAGGCCAGATACCCCGAACAGGCCAGGGAATTTCAACGTCGCATGAACAGCGAATTGCCTGCGAACTGGCAAAGCACCTGCGCGACCTATATTCAGGCTTGTGCGGAAAAATCTGAAAACATCGCCTCGCGCAAAGCCTCGCAAAATGCGCTGAATGCCTATGGTCCGGTACTGCCGGAACTGTTTGGCGGCTCGGCCGATCTGAGTGGCTCCAACCTGACCGTCTGGTCGGGCTCAAACTGGCTGAATCAGGGTGCGATCGACGGCAACTACCGGTCCTATGGTGTCAGAGAGTTCGCCATGGTCGCCGTGAACAACGGCCTGGCCCTGCACGGTGGCTTTATTCCCTACGGCGGCACCTTTCTCATCTTCTCGGACTACGCCCGTAACGCCCTGCGCATGGCCGCCCTGATGAAGCAGCGCAATATCTTTGTTTTCAGCCACGATTCCATCGGCCTGGGGGAAGACGGCCCCACCCATCAGGCAATAGAACAGGCCGCCAGCTTGCGTCTGATCCCCAATATGTCTGTTTGGCGCCCCTGCGATGCGGTGGAAACCGCCGTCGCCTGGCAGGCGGCGATTGAAAATCAGGACAAACCGACCAGTTTGCTCCTGTCACGACAAAGCCTGACCCATATCGACCGCAGC
>JAJRXO010000323.1 GCA_024276255.1 Chloroflexota bacterium
ACCATGATGCGCGCACAACGCGGGCCACAATAGCTCACGCGTTCCGGCTCGAAACGCACATCATCCGCACCCAGATAATCGAACAGCAACTCCACCACCCCTTTGAGATCGAAGAAATTCATGTTTTCGCGATCGCTGCCCAGCCATGTACCGGGATCACGGGGCCCGGTCATGCTGATGCACAGGCGACGTTCTTCCTTGGGCAGTACGCCATCGCCGGCCTCGGGCAAATACACCAGGCCGATCTCGAAGTTGGCCAGTCGATCGCTGTGCCGTAAGTTGCGCTGCAGATCTTCGAGCGCGCTCACAACCATACTGCGCCGCATCACCTCCCGCTCCTGCGACAGGGGATTGGCCAGGGTGATGAATTGATCCGCCGTCGGCGCCTGCTCGGGATGGTCGGGATAGAGTTTGGTGTGGTTGGCGACCGTGGTGAGGGAATAGTTGATGGTTTCCTGCAAACCGGCCCCGATCAGGATGTCGCGCATGCGCTCTTCCTGCTCGACCGGCCAGTTGTGGCGTTGCAGCGGCAGGGTATCGGCCAGCATGGTCACGGGAATACGGTCGTAACCATAGATGCGGGCGATCTCTTCCAGCAGGTCTGCCGTGATCGTCACATCGAGCCGGTACCAGGGCACCCTGGCCCAGACGGTCTCACCATCCACGCGGGTTTCAAAATCCAGCCGGTGCAGGATATCCAGGATCTCGTCGTGGCTAAGCTGGATGCCCAACACACGCTGCACCTCGGCCGATGTCACCGGCACTTCCACCACTTCCTGGGGATGGGGATAATCCTCGACGATGCCGGACGAGATAAATCCCCCACCCAGCTCGGCCATGAGCTGGGCCCCGCGGATATTGCCGATGGGGTCCAGGGACGACGGCACCCCGCGGCTGAAGCGATAGGCGGCCTCGGAGGGCAGCTTTTGCTGGGTGGCCGTGCGGCGGATGTTGATGAAGTTGAAGGAGGCGGATTCGAGCAATACGCGTGTGGTCGTCTCCGAGACCTCGGTTTCCAGGCCGCCCATCACACCCCCAATGCCTACGGGACCCTTCGCATCACAGATCATGAGCGTATCGCCATCCAGGGTGCGCTCGACGCCGTCCAGGGTGGTGAATTTTTCGCCATCCGCGGCGCGGCGTACGATGATGGTGACTTTGTCGTCGCCAATGCTGCGGGCGCGGGCCAGGAGCTTGTCGTAATCAAAGGCGTGCAGGGGCTTGCCCCATTCGAACATCACATAGTTGGTGACATCCACCAGGTTGCTGATCGGGCGCTGGCCCATCAGCTTCAGGCGGTGTTGCATCCAGAAAGGTGATTCCTTGACCTGCACATCATGGATAAGGGTGGCTGTGAAGCGGTAGCAGAGATCGGGATCCTCGATGCGTACATCGCAGAAATGGCTGGCCGGAGGATCCTGGGTTTGCCAGGTGGGCATGGCGATGTGCAGGGGAGCGCCGGTGATGGCAGCCACCTCGCGGGCCACGCCAATGATGGAGGCAATGCGGATCATGTTGGGGGTGACTGCGATATCGAATACCACGTCGCCCAGGTAGTCGGCCAGGGGCATGCCCACGGGGGCGTCGTCGGGCAATATCATAATGCCCT
>JAJRXO010000324.1 GCA_024276255.1 Chloroflexota bacterium
CCCCAGGCGTGGATACTGCGAATGAGCCATCCGAATTGCACGGTGCTGGTAATACGCAAGACGCTATCATAAGCCGCGTCTGGCGTGGGCTGATAATAGAGCACCAGCAGGCTGCCGGTAATCACCTGGACGATAAAGAGAAACATGGTGATACCGCCCAGATAATACGTTTCGGCGTTTCTGGGGATGTAGACATGCAGCATGGCATCCACGAGCTCACGAACCTGATAGCGTTCGTCGAGCCAGTCATACATGCGCAGCAATAGACCCGGGCTCTGTTGCAAGGGCTGTTCGCTCATTTATGCCTCCCCGACATAGATGTTGCCGTTGTCCACTGTGACCGACATGGTGGGCAGCGGGGCCGGTGGAGGCCCACTCACAACGGCGCCGGTCACGGGGTTGAACAGGCCATCGTGGCATGGGCATACAATGAGATTCCGGGTCTTGTCCCAGATGACGATACAGCCCAGATGCGTGCAAATAGCAGAAAATGCTTTGACTCCCTGATCCGTATGCGTGACCACCACCGGTTTGTGCCCCACGGGGACGATCTTTCCGTCTCCGACAGGAATGTCCTCCAGTGTACCTACGAGCACGCGATCTCCGCCGGTGCCGCTGCCGGCCGGTGGTGGGATCAGATAACTGAAAATGGGAGTAAAAACTCCGATAAATGTGGAGACTGCACTAAAGCCCAACAGGTATTTAAGCACCTGCCTGCGGGTTGGCTCTTTCTTTTCCTCAGGGGGCTGAAGCATAGCCTCATGGTTGTCGATCGTATTCATACCTTCCCTCCAGTGATGTGTGTAAGGCGTGATGAAACCAGTTTGGTTGGGCTGGCGATGTGGAAACCAGTCTTTCGTCTCTACATTGTCGTCACAGAGAGCAAAGTCGTCACAGAGAGCAAAACTTTCCCGCACTCCGTGTGCGATAATTGTGGAGCCTCCTCCCGGAGATGGCGACGATCAGTTGAATAGCCTCATCTGGCAGTGATCACCTCCTTTTGAATGAAGACAGTCAGATGGCGGTCATGAGACCGGGGATGCGAACATCAACTCGTTCTGTCATGGGGGATAATCGTAGTTGGGTGTGAATGATTTTCCTCTATGGCATGCGGGCCAACATCTTCCCTTGGTAGTACCATCGCCAGGAGCGGTCCAGCCTTTGATGAAGTAGCCGTTCAGAAAGCGTTTGCCCATCGGGGTCTGGCCCGCCTGGCCAACGCCGCGGTTGGTGCCATGGATGCCGCCCTCGACATCCCCGCCGTGGCAATTGAGACACCAGATGCCCCAGGGGTTGCTGCCAGCGCGCATTAACGATAAACTGGTGTGTTGGCTCTTATATGGATGATCGAAGCGGCTCAGGTTTTGATTGGGAGGACTGGTATAATTCGCATCACCATAAACGTCCCGGCGGTGGCAGTTGTAGCAAAAGACATTGGGGCTGCCCACACCTGTTTCGTTTTTTCTCAACATCCAGGCCACGTCAGAGCCATGCGGGCCCCTGGGCTCGGAGGTGCTGGCGCTGGTGTGGCAGTCACTGCAGGCAACGGTGCTGCCGGGCCCCCAGGGGGAAACAAATGCCTGGGCAAAGTTGGGGTTGGTGTTGCCGGGTTGGTTTTTACCGGTCGCTTCTACGGCATGGTGGGCATAGTTGTTGGGGTTGAACTCGATGGACATGTCGGTGCCGCTGCCGGTCGAGCTCCATGCTGAATGACACTTGAAACAGACTTCATACTCATACAACGCCCGATCAACAAAGGTATAGCTGGGCGTTGTACCTCCGGGCCCGTTGGTGACAGCGACGCCGGAAACGCCCTGCAGGACACCGCCGGCATAGTTGCTGCCTGGGGTGTGTAATCCGCTGGTTGCTTCGTGAGGATTATGACAGTCCTCGCACTCGACATGGCGATTCGATCCCAGGAATTGGTTGGGGATATTCTCTCCGATTTGATGGACACCGGTTGTAGCCTGGATGTCGTGCCGGTTTGAGCGCAGGAACAGGCTCCTGATGTCGGTGGATGCACCGCTCCCATCATGACAGCTAAAGCAGAGATCTTCTTCGGGAAACACCTTGCGGATGATCTCATCTTTGCCTTTATGGGCGCGGTGGCACCCGGCACAGCTATCTACGACAGGAGAGATTGGCTGATAGCTGTTATGAGCAGGGTTTCCGGAAGCAAGGAGACTCTGGGGCCTGGAACCTGGCGGGAACTCCGGCTGTACGAGCGTGGGCACCGGTGTGGGGCTGGGACTCGGTGATGGAGAGGGTGTGGTGGAAGGCGTTGGGGTGACGGAAGCGGTCGGGGTGATGGAAGATGTGGGGGTTATGGTAGATGTGGCCGTGGGAGAGGGGGTGACGGTGTATGTGAGGCCAACCGTAGGTGTGGTGGTGAGGCTTGCCGTGGGGGTTGCGGTAGCGGTTTCCGTCGGTGTGGGCGTCACCGAAGCGGTGGGAGTGATCGAAGGTGTGTTCGTCGGTGAAACAGGGATCGTGGGCGTGATCGTCGGGGTGGGGGAGGGCACGGCTGTGGCAATCAAGCCACTGCCCGGGGGGCCACCCGGAGAGGGAATATCGGCCAGTACAAAGTCAGCTGCAGTATCGGTGTCGATATCGGGGGGACGGCGCTCCAACGATTGGCCCGGCGCCGGAGCCGGTGCAGCCGGAATGAAGGCTGATGTATCGCCCCCATAGGACACAGCATCTCCATTGGGTTCGGTTTTCCCGCTCTTTTGACGGGATTGTACCCTGATGCTGTCTCCTTCAGGATCGAGGCCATCGCCTATGCGACCATCTGCGATGCCGATGACAGGGCCCTGGTAGGCCGGGTAATGCCTGCGGAAGGCATCGGCGTCGGCAGCCACCACGATAAAGGCCGCTGGTTGCAGTTCGAAGGCAGGTAATGCGTCGTTATCCGCGCCGTCGCTTAAATACCATTCTTCCAGGTTGACGGCGTATTTCAGCGGGTTGAAGAGTTCGATCCACTGGATTGACAAATCACCTGTGCCGTCGCCAGTGAAAAGTTCTGAGATCAGTAGTGTCTCCTTGCTCCCGGGCGCCAAATCCGGAGTCAGTTCGAGTAACGGTGTGGGCGTAGCGGTTGGCGTGGGCGTTATCGTGGGCGTGCTTTCCGGGGTCGAGGTGGGAGTGCTTGTGGGCGTAATCGATAGAGGGGAGGGGGTGGGTGAGGGGGTGACGTTTGTGCCAGGGACGAGGGTCGGTGTGGGGGTTATGACCTGAGTCGCGGAGGTCGGGGTGATCGTCGCCGTGGGTGTAGGCGTATCGACTGACTGCGGTGTAGGCGTAGGAGTGGGCGTCGGCCACGTTTTGAGGGTGTGTGTTGGCGTCGCCGTGGGGGTGGGGTTGGGTGTAGGTATGGCAGTCGGCAGGGGCTGCGATGTGGGTGTGTCAGTCGGCACGGGCTGTGGCGTGGCCGTGGCCGTGGGCTGAGGTGTCGGCGTCGGCAGTGGGAGGGTAGGGCTCGGCGTGGCCGTGGGAGTAGCCGTGGGTGGGATCGGGCTAGGGGTCGCCGTGAAGGTGGGCGTTGCTGTTGGGGGAGGTGGCGCGACCACTGTCGGGGTGAAGGTGGGAATCACTTCCTTCGTGGCGGTCTCTTCCGGCAAGAAAATGGCGGGGCTTATTCCGCCGCCGTCATCCCCAGAAAAACGACTGAACACCGCGTTGGGCGCGCTGACGATCTTCTTATGCGATTGGGCAGCCTGAACCGGATATCCCCTGATTGCGGGCAGCAACAAGCCCAGGCAGATCAACACATATCCCCACTTTGCTGCCTGTTGCAAAAGCCATTTCAGTCCTCGCCGGGTCCTGCGATGGTCTTGCATGAATAATGAATGTTGTAAGCTATCTTCGCCGATCGATCCGCGGGGGCAAATCGGAGAACGGAGGAGGGTCTGGTTGCGACCCTCCTCTGTTCATCAGATGGCTGTGTGTGTCCGTGTCAGGGACTGGGGTGGCAGCGATAGCAGACGCCGCGGTTGTTGACAGACAGCAGGCGGCTGTCTCCAGAACCGCCGCCAGGGGTGCCGTCCGGCAGTTCAACCGCGCCGGAGTGCGTACCCATGGTGGCCGACGTACCGTGCGCCACGTGGCAGGCCATGCATTTTCGGTAATCGTCAGATGTCGCATGACGATGGGTGAAAATGGAGTCGCCAGAATCACTGGTGTTGTTGGCAAGGTAGCGGGTGTGACATTGTGAACACCAGTTGCTGATGCTCTTGCCTGTCAGGTAGGAATCATCGCGGTAGCCGTTGCCGGCATAGGTGATGGTGTAGTCCTTCGAGGCGTCGTCGGGTACAACAACGTCATTTGCAGCACCAGAGTCTTTTGGTTTGGGGCGCAGGATGCGGTAGGCATCGCCACCGGAGATGCCGTGGGGATTGTGGCAGCTGGCACAGCGCAGCGTAACGCTCTTGCCAACGCCACCGCCGATGGCGCCATTACCCCAGATAGTGCCGGTAGCATCCACATTGTGCTTGGATGTGACCGCGGCACTACTTGGTGTTCCGGTCATGCCGGGATCCATGAGGGCGGAGGTAAAACCGCCACCTCGGAGACCGGCGTTGACGGTGCCATACTGGCCGCCGGAATCACGGTTTTCATAGACGCCGTCCTGCACGTTGGTGTCTGCACCGGTACCGTTGGCACCATGGCAGGAGAGACACAGGTCCGTCTGGGTGGCCTCGACGAGCAGTTTGTCGGTCTGACCACGGTGAGCCCGGTGACAGCCTGCACAGGCATCGGTGGTTGAGGTGAAATCGCCCTGGTGGGGGCCATTGTCGGCCGCTGCCGTTGTGACAACGAGTAGTACGAGAAGTAGCGCCAAAGCGCTGAGTAAGAGTAAACGTCTCATTTGAGTTAGTCCTCCTCCAACTGTTGTGAGACAAACATGGGATGATGGTTGTGGTTAACGACGGGTGGCTAAATATCTCTTATTCGTAGCTACTTAACTCATTCACACCTCCTTGGCTGATTGAACGAAACGAAAGCACTAGTACGACCAAACCTGCACCCGGCCGTTAACACGGTCGGTAATATACAGACGGCCTGTTTCATCGAGTGCGATATCACCGGGGAAGTTGAATTGACCATCTCCGGCGCCGTACTCGCCGAAATCAAACAGGAGTTCCGGCTGGTCACCTTTCACGTCGTAGGTCCACACGGAGTGGGCTACGGCGTCGACCAGGTACAGTCGGTCATCTACGACGGTCATACCGCGAGGCAGGCTAATGCTGCCAATCGAGGTGAGAAACTGACCGTCCGGAGCAAAGGCCTGTAATCGGCCATTGTTCCCATCACTGACATAAATTCGTTGCTGGCTATCGATTGCAGCAGCATTCGGAAACCAGAACTGGCCAGGATCCTCCCCTTCCGTGCCAAATTCAAGCGTGATCGTGCCGTCCATGTTGACGAACAGAACACTGTGCTTGTCTTTGGTGACATCGGTGACGAGCAGTTGCCCGTTGACGATATCAACGCCGAGTGGGGACCAGAAATTATCTTCTCTGGGAACGGGGAATTCGCCTTGATAGTTGCCGTCAGCGTCAAAGATGTCGATAGTGTGACGGCGGCGATCACTTACATATACATTGCCATCATCGTCCAGCGTGATGTACACAGGCGCCCGGTCGAAGCGAGTGGTGTCGGGCGGGCTAAAGGAAAAGAGGAGTTCGCCTTCGCGATCGAATACCTTCACCTGCCTTTCTCCATCCGATTCCACCACGTAGATGCGGTCACCGCTTGGGGTGACGGCGATACCAATCGGTGCCTGCAGATCGTGGATGTTGAAAAGGAAATGAGGTTCGACCACCTGGGCAATGATCGGCGCAGGGGGGAGAACAGTTGTCAGGGGTTTGCGCGTGCGCAGGTAATAAACCCACAGGCTTACGGTACACGCCAGCGATATGAGCAATAGGATGAGGATGATGAATAGACGTCGTTGGCGTCTGTTCATGGAGGACCAGGAACCACGCAATCTTTGCATTTTTGTAACCTCGGTGTTATTGATTGACGCGTTGGTCCAGGCGGCCCAGTGCATGTAAGGCCGCCAGGCTGTCGGGGTGTTTCTTCAGGTAAACGTGCACGGCATCGACGGCTTCGTCGTACTTGCCGAGTTTCTCGTAGGTGAGCCCCAGGCCAAGATAAGCCTGATCAAACTCAGGATCTGCATCGATGACGCTTTCCAGCTCGGTTGCTGCCTGTTCGTAGTCACCCTTGGTGTAAGCGAGCATAGCGCTGGCATAGGCAGCTTCGTTCACCTGTCCGAGGGCCTGATAGCTTGTTTGCAGTCCTTCAAAGACTTCGGCAAAGTCAGGTACGAAGCGCAGGGTTTCATTGAATTCCTTGATCGCTTCTTCATGCCGTCCGAGTTGCTGATAAGCCATGGCCAGAGAGTAGCGAGCGTCAGCATCAGTTCGGTCGACTTCGAGCGCCAGTTTGAAATTGGTGATCGCGTTTTCCAGGTCATTTTGTTTGTAGTACATGTCTCCCAGGTTGAAATACACGATGTTCATACGCGGATCAATCATGGCAAACTCGTTGTCTTTATTGAGTTCCACAACCTGGTTGAAGTAGTTGATCGCTTCATCTACCTGATCGGTTGCAACATAGACCTGACCCAAAAGGATCAGCGCATCCATTTGTTCCGGGTCCAGTTTCAGCACTTCCTGACTCTGGGTGATTGCCTCATCCCACATTTTCTTGCTGGCGTAGAGTTTGGCAGCGGTAAGACGAAGTTCAGGGTCAGCCGGATTCTCCTGGATTTGTAACACGATGTCGTTCAGATGTTTGTCGACCAGAGATTCGTTATCGTGCATGTAACGGTCCTGAATGTAATACAGGACAAATACGACAGCGCTTATAAGCACCAATACGGCAATGAGCACAACGGCTCGTTCCAGTCGTTTAGAATTGTTGGGGAGCTTGTAGGGTTCGACGGTGGTCATAAAACACTCCTGGTGGGATGTAGATTCATTTGTCGGTACTGTTTGAGCACCACGTTCGTGGCTGCTCGGCAGAGATAGGTATCACCCATTGCCACAGTTCGGATCGCCATTATCAAATCATCCACCGTTTCCCGTTCACAAACATAGCCATTCACTCCTCGATGGAGGAGATCCAGCACACTGTTTTCCTTCACTTCACGGGGATAGCCGGTCACCAGGATGGCAAGCCCGGGCTGTTTCTTCCTCAAAGGTTCCAGAATGTCGATGGGGGTGTCTTTTAAGCTATGTGCGTGGAATACCAGGACATGCGGTTCGCAAGACTCGACCGCCTCCAATACCCGTTTATCGGCATCTACCTTGCCCACGACGACCAGTGACTCCTGATCGGCCAGGAGCGCCTCGATCCCGTCTCGAACTATGAGTGAATTGCTGGCTATGAGAACATTGATGGGATTCATGATACCAATGTGAGAGCTGGTAATAATGGTTTTCCGGCCCGCCATTTGGCGGGGCTGAATTTGTGAAAATGAGAGTAATCTCACATTGTGAATATAATAACACCGATTTGACCCCATGAGAATAAGGTGATCACCTTACTAAACCCTCGGGATGCCACTAATCCGTACAACAAATCACAAAGCTCCGCATGACATCGGTCTTTCATCGGCGTTTAATCAAAGTCGCTTTCGATAAGCCCTCGGTGAATGGCGTATCGCACGACTTCAGCCACATTGTGGAGCCCCAGTTTGTTCATCATACGTGTACGATGAACATCCACCGTTTTGGCGCTGATGTGTAAAATATCAGCGATTTCCCGGTTGCTATAGCCCTGCGCAACAAAGATGAGCACCTCACGTTCGCGAGCCGAGAGGTTGCGCAGGGGATCAGATGTCTTTCCGGAGATGAGAGCATTCGTGACGATGCTGGCAATGGGAGGATACAGATAGGTATCTCCCTGGTGAACCGCCCGGATGGCCTTGATCAGGTCTGTATCGGCCGCCTGCTTGAGTACATAGCCACAGGCGCCGGTTTCCAGCAAGGACAATACATATTCCCTGTGGGAGTACTGAGTTAGCATGAGGATGCGCAGATCGGGGCGTTCTTCCATTAGATATCGGGTCGCCACCAGGCCGTTCATGCCCGGCATCGATACATCCATCAATACCACATCCGGATTGAGCTCTCTCACAGCCTGGATCGCCTCATCGCCATTCCCTGCCTCCCCCACAACCTCGATGTCATCATACATGTTGAGAAGGCTGCTGATGCCGGCCCGAAAGAGAGCGTGGTCGTCAACGAGAAGGACGCGAATCGATGACATGTTCGATATCTACCGTAGTAGTGAATGGGATTTCCACAAAGATGCGTGTGCCCTCGCCAGGGGCCGAATCGAGAAAAAGGGTACCGTCCATCATTTCTACCCGTTCGCGCATTCCCAATAAGCCAAAATTGTTGTTATCGGCCCGGCGGCGCAGCGCTGCTTCGGCATCGAAGCCTTTCCCGTTATCCCTGATCTCAATCAACAATCGTGATTCGTTCCACGTCAGGTCCACGCTGGCCTCTGTCGCTTCCGAATGGCGAACGATGTTATTCAGGGCTTCCTGCACGATGCGAAAGATATTGATCTCGGTATAGGCTGAAGATGAAACGGGTGTACCATGGCCTTCGATCCGCACCTTGATGCCCTTTGCCTCCAGGCGTTCCTGTGCATACCAGCGGATGGCCGCCATCAGTCCCAGATCATCGAGCATGCCCGGACGCAAATCCAACACCACCCGCTGAACGCTCTCGAGTGTTTGCTGGGCGCGCTCCTTCATGAATTCAAGTTTTTTCCGCAGATCATCGTCCTCGGTCAGCCGGCCCAGTGTGGCCAGATTGACGACCAGATAAGCCAGATCCTGGGCGATCTCATCATGCAACTCCCGCCCGATGCGTTTCCGTTCCGCTTCCTGTGCGGAGACCAGGGCTGCCAGTAACCGTTCCCGGGCATGACAGACCTCCTCCAGTTCGCGAGAACGTTCGGCGACGGTTCGCTCGAGCTCTTCGCTCCATTTGGTCTGTTTATCTGCCATCTCCTTGAGACGTTGCCGCATGATGTCAAAGCTCACGGCCAACGAGTAGACATCGGCGACCCCCTTCGCTTCGAGCGGTTCATCCCAGTCGCCGGCAGCGATGTGTTGCGTTGATATCACAAGTTCCTGCAGAGGTCGGAATATCTTGTCGGCGTGAAACCATACGGCCAGCAAGATCAGGATGATGAATATCAACCCCAGAACGCCCACCCATTCTGCGGTGCTCCGTACCGTTTCATCGATCAGATCAGTGCTTTTGATAACGGTGGCCGTAACGGTTAAATCATTGGTCGAGGCAATCGTCCCAGAAAAAAGACGAAAGGCCTTGCCATCCGCACGCACAGTATGAGCGCGCAGGCTTCCGCCAGTATCGATGGCGGCCAGGAGCTTCTGGTATAGGGGCGCATTGTCGTATCCCACGCCCTTGGATCCGATCACCACGTCGCCTGCTGATAAGAGAATATCTGCGCCACAGGCTGTACTCAGACCGGTAAGATAGCTGGAGTTTATCTCCCGGCTGACCACAAATACGCTGTCGATGCGCCCATCCCGGGCCAGGCGGGGAGCAACAGCCATCAACCAGAGCCTACCATTGATAATGACGGGCTCACTCGTATTCTCTCCTCGCAGGCCTTTCTCCACCAGGGCCAGGCCGCTCACGTCTTCCGGCGACAGATCCGGCATTCCTCCCGTACTGAATACCTTGCCATCCGGCCCCAGGAGAAAAGTGCCGTCGAAATTATGTGATCCCTTGAAAACGGCCATCAACTGGCGCAATTCTACATCGTCGTGGCTTTCCAGCGCCTCTTCGATGGATTCCAGCCCGGCCAAAACCCGTGCTTCATCTCTGAGATAATAGGACTCCGCGACAAAGCTCGCTCGCAGGGAATCGAGGCTGTTGCGCAGGTCGGCATCGAGGCTGGCCATCACCTTTTGAGTGATGATGTAGCCCACAGGAACAATAAAGCAAGCCAGTATCAGGCTTGCTATCAGCCCAAGGATAATGACTTGTCTAGTAGTGGTGTTTAATTTACGTTTGGTTGGTGGCGGATTCACTTTAGTTCAGGCGGCTTCAGCACAGATTGGCCATCCACTTGAGGAATGGGAGAGTGCTCGAAGCCGGAGCCGGAGGGAATGTTCAGTCTCAATGGACCGAAGGTTCGATGTAAAAAATGTACTTAATTATACAAAAGAATAGGTTCTTTAGTCTAATCCGGGATGGAGTTCTTTCACCTGGCATTCATATTGGATTAATGTTTGTGCCTTGGTCGGATTATGGCCCGTAGGGAGCAGGGAGTAGGGAGCAGGGAGACGGGAGACAGGAGACGGGAGACAGGCGAGTCGTCCTGACTTACAGGTTTACCGGTCTACTTATTTACTTGTTAACTTATCTTCTTGTTTACTTGCCTACTTCTCTACCAAGGGGGCTGGCTCCGCGAGGGAGTGCTTTTACACACACTGCTCACGTTTTTCACGCGGCCATGGGCCAACACCTTCCCCAACCGGAATGACCATCACTTGACCTTCTGGTGGCTGGCAGGTTTATACTGGCTTTATGACACTTCATCAGGAATCACCACAGAGACTTCAGGTCAAGATCGGGGGCATGTCCTGCTCCTTTTGCGCCGGAACCATCGAAAAGGCCCTGGGCCGTATGGATGGCGTTGACGCCGTGCACGTGAGCCTGGCCCATGAGGAAGCGCTGATCACCTTCGACGCCGGACTGCGCACGCCGACCGAACTACGCGACACCCTGCGTCAGCTCGGTTTCACCGTACGCGATCCCGACAAGGTCAGGGCCTTCGAGGAGCAGGCTGCAGAGCTGCGGGAAGCGCGGCTACGTCTGTTCGTGGCGGCGGGCTTCACCTTCATCACCCTGGCGATCATGATCGCCCGCTGGCTAAACATGCAACAACCCTGGTTTCAGCCGCTCATGATCCTGCTGGCCCTGGCCACGGTGTTCGGGGCCGGCCTGCCCATCCTGAAGATGGCCTGGCAGTCCGCGCGGCGGGGTATCCTCAACCAGCACGTCCTCCTGGAGTTGGGGGCCTTCGCCGGCCTGATCGGCGGCCTCATCGGTCTTTTCAACCCCGCCTTCCCCGCCGCTGAATACTTCGCCGTCGCTACCTTTATTACCACCTATCACCTGCTCTCCGGCTACACCTCCCTGCTGGTGCGCACCCGCGCCTCAGAGTCGGTGCGCAAACTGCTGGATCTGCAGCCCGCCACCGCCCGTCTGCTGCTGGCAGACGGCAGCGAACGGGAGGTGCCTATCGAGTCGCTGCAACCCGGCGACCATGTGCTCGTGCGCCCGGGCGAGGCCATCCCCGTGGACGGTCGCGTGATCTCCGGCGCCTCGGCTGTGGATGAGAGCCTGGTGACCGGCGAACCGATCCCGGCCGAGAAGCAGGCGGGAGATGAGGTCATCGGCGGTTCCCTGAATCAGGTGGGAGCGCTGGTGGTCGAGGCCACCAAGGTGGGCGACGACTCTTTCCTGGCGCAGGTGGCGCGGCATATCGGGGACGCGCGGGCCATGAAACCGGGCATCCTGGCCCTGGTGGATGTGGTCTTGCAGTGGTTTGTGCCTGCCGTGCTTGCATTCTCGGCCCTGGGCCTGCTGGGGTGGACGTTGGGCGCGTGGCTGCTCACGGGCGAGCCGAATGTCACGTGGGCGATCTTCGCGGCTCTGGCCGTGTTCGTCATGGGCTATCCCTGCGCCCTGGGCATGGCTTCGCCGCTGGCCATGATCCGCGGTGGGGGCGAGGCTGCACGGCGGGGCATCCTCATGCGTTCGGGCGAGGCCTTTCAAGTCTTCAAAGATGTACGCTATGTGGCCCTGGACAAAACCGGCACCATCACCGAGGGCGCGCCGGCCGTGGTGGAGGTGATTCCGACGCCGGGTGTCTCTCGCGAGGAGGTGCTTGGTCTGGCCGCCAGCGTCGAACGCTTTTCCGAGCATCCCCTGGGGCGGGCGATTGTGGAGCGAGCGCTCGTCGACGACATCGCCCTGGCCGAGGTGGAGGACTTCAGCGCCACACCGGGGTTGGGCGTAAGCGCCCGGGTGGCGGGAAGACGTGTGCTGGTGGGGCGCAGGCAATGGCTGGATGAGCAGGGCCTTGGCCCGCACACGCTCCTTTCCCCGGCTTCTGACCATTCCCGGCCAACGGGAACAGAGGTTGCTGTGGCCGTGGATGGCAAGTTGCAGGGCGTGATCATCCTGGCCGATACGCTAAAATCCGATGCCCGCGAGGCCATCGCCGGGATGAAAGCGGCGGGCCTGGAGCCGATCATGCTCACAGGAGACAATGAGGTGGCGGCGCGGGCGGTGGCTGACTCGGTGGGCATCAGCACCGTTTACGCGGGGGTCCTGCCCGGCGAAAAAGCGGCGATTGTGCGACGGTTACAGGCGGAGGGCCGCCGTGTCGCCATGGTAGGTGATGGCATCAACGACGCCCCGGCCCTGATGCAGGCGGATGTGGGCATCGCCATGGGGGCGGGCACCGATATCGCCATCGAATCGGCGGATGTGGTGCTGGTGGGACGGCGCCTCAGCGCCGTGATCGACGCCTACCACATCGGCCGTCGATCCTACGGCAAGACCCGGCAAAACCTTATCCTGGCCTTTGCCTTCAACGGCATAGGTGTGCCCCTGGCAGCCACGGGGCTGGTGCCGCCGATATGGGCGATGATCGCCATGATCGCCAGCGTCAGCGCCGTCCTGCTGAACTCATTCGGGGGCAGATTATTGCCGAAACGGGGTAGCTGACGGGGCCCGGGCTTCATCAATTCTTCACAATCGCGACACCATTCCTACATATTGATTTGCTATGATAGGGCTGGATGAAGATTTTCATCTCAATTCACACAGGAGCCCACAAAATGAGCATCATAGCAAGATTCAAAGCTATTTTCGCAGCAAAAGCCAATGCTGTGGCCGATACTATCGAAGATCCCAAAGCCAGTCTGGATTTCAGCCTGCGCAAACTGGAAGACGCCCGCCGCGATCTCAGCCGCGGACTCATCGAGGTCAGCGCTGCCAAGCGTCGCCTGCAAACGCAGCGTGATCAGGTGGCAGCCGCCATCGAACGTTATCAGCAGCAGGCCCGCTCCGCTGTCGAAGCCGGCCGCGATGATCTGGCCCGCCTGGCCCTGGAACGCAAGCAGGACGCTGAAGCGCGTGCCGCGGAACTGGAAACCGGCATTGCCAGCCTCGAACGCCAGGAGACCACACTCAAGGAAAATCAGCTCAAGCTGGAGCGCAAGATCAACCTCTTCCGTTCCAAGAAAGAAGAACTGAAGGCCATCCACGACTCGGCCAAGGCCCAGTTGCGGGTGCAGGAGTCTCTCAGCGGCATCTCCGATGACCTGGCCGACGTGGGGAACACCATTCGTCGCACCGAGGAACACATCCTGGAGATGCAATCCCGGGCCGACGCCATCGACGCCCTGGTTGCCGAGGGCGTGCTGCAGGACGTGCTTGAACCGGAGACCGATGATATCGAACGGGAACTGGACCGCATCGGCCGCAATCAGGCTGTGGAGGAAGAACTGGCCCGACTCAAGGCCGGTAAAGCCGAAGCACTGCCGGAGATCAGCGGCTAACATCCTGGCTCGGAGACCGGCGGATCGCAACGACGCCAGGGCGCAGACAGCGCTCAAGCGATCGAAAGCAGATCTGCCGGTCCGCCAGGGGAAACACATTTCCCGCCATCCACCTTTATCACTACGGAGGATACACCTATGTGCGGAAGCACTCATCATATCGCCGGCGCCATCATTGGCGCAGCCGTCAACGAAACCCGACATAGCGGCCACAACCACGGCTATGCCCGCCCCTATGAACCAGCCCCCCAGCCGCCAAGCATCACCCAGGAAATCAAGCTGAGATATGCCCGTGGCGACATCGATTCGGCGACTTACCATCGCCTGCTGGAGATGGCCCGCAGCGGCGAGCTCAGCTGGGACGACCTGAATCAACTGCGCCCCACCGCCGCTCCTGCCCCCACTACTACTCCCTCCAAAAAGCGGGATACGGATATCGTGCGCAGCCTCAACAAGCTCTACACCCATCGCTCGACCATACAGAAATCCCGCAAAGAAAACGAGGAAATCCTCAAGCGCCTGGAAGCGGACGCCGCCCGACTGCGCGAGCAGGCTGAAAGCGCCCGGCAAAGGGCGGAGGCCATCGCTGACACGGATGAAGCAAGCGCCCGTTCCTATCTCGCTGTCAGGCAGGATGCGCTGGATCGCATCGCCGTGCTGGAGGAGCGCATCACCGCCCTGCGTCAGGATCTGGCACGACTCGCAGACCTGGAGACGGAGCTGGCGACCCGCGAGGCCGAGTTGAAAGCGCTGGAATCCCGCAGCAAACTGGCAGAACTGGAGGCCAGCATTCGTGAAGATCTGCTTGCCGACTGATAGCCCCTTCTCCTCCCCCATTCTCAAGCCCGTACGGAATCCTCCGGCGGGCTTTTTGTTTGTGGAATGGTCTTCGTCATCACCAGGATGAGACGAAAAACGATGATCCCGATTTGACATTTGCCGATACGTGCATTAACATATAAGCAATCACTTATATGTTTTCAGGATTGATTCCCATGAACAGCGACCGCCTTACAATTTGCGCCGACGATCACGACGATGCGGCTGTGGCCAGCGCCACGGCAGAGTTGCTGCTGTCCATTGATGTCGCGTCCCGCATCGCTGATCTGTTCAAGGCCCTCTCAGACCCCACGCGGGTGCGCATCATCGGGCTCCTCGCCCATACGGAGCTTTGCGTGGGCGATCTGGCTCGCATCCTGGACATGAGTCAACCCGCGGTGTCCCATCAACTGCGGGTGCTGCGCAATCTGCGCATTGTGCAGGCGCGCAAA
>JAJRXO010000018.1 GCA_024276255.1 Chloroflexota bacterium
CTATCACATCCTGCACTTCATCGGCCATGGCGAATTTCGAAAAGAGGATGACGGCGCCTTGCACGGCTCGCTGCGGCTGAACACAGACGTGGGTGAAGAGGGCGACAGCGAAAACGAGGAATGGGTGAGCGATACGCGGTTACGCTCCCTTTTGAACAGTTACGAAAGCCTGCGCCTGGTGGTGCTCAATGCCTGCAAGGGGGCTGAGGTCGCGGCCCGGGCCAGTGGCTCCGGATTTATCGGCACAGCGCCGGCCCTGCTCAAAGCTCGCATCCCGGCCGTGATCGCCATGCAATACTCGATCCTGGATCCTGTAGCCCAGCAATTTGCCGAAACATTTTACAAACGCCTCACCCATCCCGGCCCCTGGGCCGGGCATGTCGATATTGCGCTCACGCTGGCGCGCAATGCCTGTTATCTCAAATTCCCCAAAGATCGCGGCTTTGCCTCCCCCATTCTCTACCTGCGAGCTCCTACCGGTCAGATTTTTCAACTGGATGGCGACAGCACATCGCAACCTGATGAGGTCGCACACCCAGCCACACCGGGTGAGTGCGAAGCCCCTCCCCAGCCGGCCGAAGAAACACTCTACAAATATCGGCACAGCCAGGTAGATACCATTGCCATGGCGGCCAAAACATTACAACAGACCATCGAAACCACGCGTCTCAACATTCAGCGCCTGCGACGATTGCAAGAGGATAATCCGGTGCTTGCGGCCGCTGAACGCGCCGACATCGCCCTGCCGCGTCTGGAACAAAAACTGCAGGAAAACATGACAGAGCTGGACGAGATGATTGCCATCGTTCGCTGGAAAGCATATGAGCTGTGCCAAAAAATCGCCAAAGAAGAACAGACCATCGCCCAGCAAAAGGAGCGGATACAGGATCTGCAGGCCCAGAACCGTATTGTGCCGCCCGGTCTCAAAGGGGATATCGCCCGCCGCAGCGAAATTGTACGCAAGCTGAAGATCCGTATGGAAAAAGCCGACGAATTCCTGCAATTCAGCCTGCCCGATGCCTGATGACCCGCAAAAGAAGGCGTATTCCACAACCCTATCGTCCCGAGACCCTCGCAGAAGCGCTGCAATTCCTGCATGAACATGGCGGTGGTCTGGCCATGCATGAGCGGGGACTGGGGGTCAGCGGTATCACCCCCTCGGGTAAGTGGATGGATACCAGCCGCCTGCACGAACTGGCCGGCGTGCACATGTTTCAGCGCCGTTTGATCATCGGGCTCAACATGCGCTATGCCGAGTTGCAATTTGCCTCG
Organism: Chloroflexota bacterium; assembly: GCA_024276255.1. Lineage (GTDB taxonomy): Bacteria > Chloroflexota > Anaerolineae > J102 > J102 > JAADGC01. The sequence goes on from JAJRXO010000018.1 coordinate 1,273, forward strand.
CTGGTGCGACAACATGCCCTGTGCTTGGTCGAGGTGTGCGAGGCCAACGCCCATGCCGACAATACCCTGATGGCCGATTTCTGGCGCCATCCCTGGCCCGACACGATAGCAGCCCTGGCCACACTGGATGCCGAGGTCGAGATCGCCCGTCTGAGGCCATCGTCAAGCATTCAGCGTATGTGGCTACCGTGGGAAGCGGCGTTCCTGACGTTGAGTGTGCAACCCCAATTACCGCTTGCCGTGCGTATCCAAATCAGACCGGGAGCCGTGGGCAGCGCCTACGTGCCTCTAGCAGAGATCTCGGGCGCATTGACATCGCCGGTCGAGGCTGCCATTGCCCATCTGGTGATGCAGCCCCCCAGGATCACGACGATCCACCTGGGGATTATGCCGATCGATCATATCCCCCTGCGACTGCCGGAAGCTGAATCGGTGCTCAAAAACCAGACACCCACACCGCCCCTGCTGAATCGGTGCGCCGAGGTGGGGCAGAACGAATTACACCATTATTTACAGCAACGCCAACCTCCACCCCAATACACCATCAACCCCACCGCCCATCTCCTGCGAGTGGCACTCGATCGTGCGGTGGCGCGGGCCCACGCCGCCCGATCCTAGCGGAGGGGGAAACGGATCAGCGTTTATCCAGATCTTCTAGTCGATCATCCAGGGAGGAAGACTGCCGCTCCTGCATATAGGTCCACAGCAAGGCGAAGCCAATTCCAACCAGGGTCAGTGCTATCATCATCTTCATACCAATAAGAGAAAGAAAACAGAGTGTGGAGTCATCAGGCTTGCTATCCTGAGTATGACAGGTAGACTTGAAAAGTGCCTGAAAATCAGACACCAATTCAATGACAGTTTTGTCATCTCACAGCATCGCCGCAAGTCCCCGTTAATACAGATTGTTATGATCTATAACATTCCTGCATCCAGATCGTTGCGCTCTCCATCCCATTTTTTCCTGTTTTCCTCCCATCCCAGATTCGGGCCCCCGGTGCAGCCTGACCGGAGTCAACCACGGCCCCTGGCGACCATAGCAAACGGTCAAAGACCAACATGCCGTGTAAAATGACGTCATGTCTGAGGATATTAGATAATGCGCATTACCATTCGATTCGGCGAACCCCTGCGCCGCGTGATCGGCCGCCATCGATTGCAGATCGAGTTACAGGCAGGTAGTACGTTGGCCGATTTACTCTCATGGCTATACGATAATTACCCGAAATTCGCCGATTCGTTTGCCGGTGAAGGCCTGGGACACCACTATCCCTACCATCTTTTTCAAAATCACCGCCACATCTTGCCCGAACAATGGCCTCATACGGCGCTGGCCGATGGCGATGTGATTCATATTATCATTCCGGTGCTGGGAGGGCAGGCATGAACCCGCCCTTGCCGCGTGCTTTTTTGCAGCGCCCGGCCCACGAGGTGGCACCGGCATTGCTGGGGTGCTACCTGATCAGAGCCGAGGGAAGTGATTTGCTGGTGGGGCGCATCGTGGAAACAGAAGCTTATCTGGGGGTAGAGGATGCCGCCTCGCACGCATTCCGCGGCCCCACAGCCCGCAACCGCAGCATGTTCGGCCCGGCCGGTCTGGCCTATGTGTATCTTATCTATGGTATGCATCATTGTCTGAATGTGGTCACGGGCGACGAGCA
>JAJRXO010000325.1 GCA_024276255.1 Chloroflexota bacterium
CCAGCAGCCAACGTTTGATATGAAGTCCGGGCGTCAGCCAGGTACGAATTGTTTTCAGACTGCGTTGCCAGTGCATAGATTACCAACCGATGAGACGAATTCCCCTTCATTCTAACTTGGGGGAGGGGAGGCGCCAAATCCGCCATATTCATCCCACGATGCTGTATTCATACTGGCCCTTAATGGGCAGGCCTTTGGCGAAACGATCGAGGCTGAAAAGTTGGGGTGCGAACAGGGGATTGCTGACGCCTGTAGCCAGATCGGCCATCATCAGGCCCACGGCCGGACCCAGCTTGAAGCCATGACCGCTGAAACCGGCGCAGATGAAATGGCCGCTATGTGCTGGCACCTCGTCGACGATCGGGTGCCAGTCGGGCGTGATGGCATAGAGCGAGGCATAGCCGCCCGCGCTTTCACTGGCTTCCATGGCCGGATAACGGGCAATCAGGCGCTCGCCCACGTCCAGGATAAAGGCGGTATCCACCTGTTCGTTGAAGGCATCGGGATCAACAATCGCCTCCGCTTCGGAGGGATCGATGAGGCCGGTCAGGGTGAGATCGCCGGTCTCGGGTCGGAAATAGAGGGCATGGATGAAGTCACCGATCACAGGATGTGGCGCCTCCTGGCCGTCGGGCCGGCGGAAGAGGGCCACCTGCACGCGACAGGCGTTGACCGGCAGATCGATCCCGGCCAGCCGGGCCACGCGACTGCTCCAGGCGCCGGTGGCATTGATCACGATGGGGGCAGCAAATGAGCCTTGCGGGGTGTCGACGCCGGTCACGCGACCGCTTTCAAAGCGAACGTCGGTTACCGGCGTCTGTTGGAAGAAACTGGCACCGAGGCGTCGCGCGGCCTGAGCATAGGAATTGACCGTGAGATAGGGATCGGCATAACCGCTTTCCGGCTCATACGCGGCGACCACCAGGTCTTCCACAAAGAGGCCGGGCATCAACTGGCGCAGATCCTGCGGCGAAACGAGTTCAGTGTGAATCCCTATCCGCCGCTGCATGGCCATGTTGGCTTCCAGGCCCAGGCGATCGCGGGCGGCCACGGCCACCACAAAGCCGACCGTGGTAAAGCCCGATTCTCCACCCACACGAGTCTCAAAATCCTGAAAGACCCGCAAGCTGTACAGGGCCATGCGGGCGGTGAGTTCGTTGGAATAATGTTGACGGATGATGGCTGATGATTTGCCGCTGCCGCCGCTGGCCACGAAATCTTTTTCCAGCACAGCGACCTTGAGCCCGCGCTGCGCCAGCTGAAAGGCCGTGCTGCAACCCATGATGCCGGCGCCGATGATGATTGCATCGAATGCAGATGACATGGAGGACCTCCGGAGTGGGTGCGTGGAGGGGATGATGTCTGGTTGTTGGTCGCACTGGGCCAGGCCAGACCCCCACGCAGTTATCGAGCAGAGCGATGGATTCGCATCCCGACGGACAGATCAGGCGTCGGGCCGATTCTTCACCAGCACCTTCCATTTGCCGCGCTGCACTTTCTGATCGTGCTGGTTCAGTACTTCCACCTTAAACCATACAAAACCCCCGCCCAGCCGTCTGACTTCTTTTTTATCGGCTACAGTCGCTTTTACACGAATCGTATCACCTATTTTCACCACCTGACGGAATTCCCATTCCAGGCTCATGAAGGCGATGACCGTGTCTTCCATAAAACCCAGTCGCGTGGCCAGCCCCGTGGCCGCCGACAACACCAGCAGGCCATGGGCAATGCGTTCGCCGGTCATTTGCTCTTTGCTGTATTCGGCGTCGGTATGGATCTGGTTCCAGTCGCCGGAAAGCATGGCGAATTGCACGATGTCGGCCTCGGTGATCGTTCGTCCGGGGCTGACGACGCTGTCGCCAAGCTCAAATTCTTCGAAATACAAACCAGTCGATCGTTGCAGTTGAGTCATGGTCATTTCTCGCAGGAGTGCGGATGATGGTGGGGATGTGCTGGCACGATTGTAGCCTTGCCTCGCTTACTTGTCAATCCATTTCGTGGATGCTTTTGTATGCTGGCTGATGTAGATCATGGAAACAGCAATGGGTTCAGGTTATACTGGGACATTGTTGCACACGTTTTTCACAGAGTTCCGGAAGGAGATATGGTTATGATAGATACCTTGCTGCTGTCGCGGTGGCAGTTTGCCATTACGACGGTGTATCATTTCTTTTTTGTGCCGCTGACTCTGGGGCTTTCGTTGTGGGTGGCTGCGGTTGAGACCGCCTATGTGCGCACCGGTAATGAGGTGTTCAAGCGGATGGCCAAGTTTTGGGGCAAGCTTTTCCTGATCAATTTCGCCATGGGGGTGGCGACCGGCATCGTGCAGGAGTTTCAGTTTGGCATGAACTGGGCGGAGTATTCACGATTTGTAGGTGACATATTCGGCGCGCCCCTGGCGATCGAAGCCCTGCTGGCCTTTTTCCTGGAATCGACTTTTCTGGGCATCTGGGTTTTTGGCTGGGACAAGCTTTCACCCCGCCTGCATTTGCTCTGTATCTGGCTTGTGGCCATCGGCAGCAATCTGTCGGCCTTCTGGATTCTGGTGGCAAATTCGTTTATGCAGCATCCGGTGGGCTATGTGCTGAATAATGGCCGGGCTGAGATGAATGATTTTCTGGCTCTGATCACTAACGGTCATCTGTGGGTGCAGTTTCCCCATGTTGTTCTGGCTGGCATGGCCACGGCTGCGTTCTTCGTGCTGGGCATCAGCGCTTATCGTCTATTGCACGACTCTCCCCGGCTAGAGATGTTCCGTCGCAGTTTTAACTATGCCCTGGTTTATGCGGCGGCAGCCGCCTTGCTGGTAGCAGTGGTTGGTCATGCACAGGGGCAGTATGTGGTGAAGACCCAGCCCATGAAGATGGCAGCAGCCGAAGCGCTGTGGGAAAGCGAGGATCCGGCGGCGTTATCGCTTTTTACCATCGGTGATACCCGTAACCGCCGCGATGTGTTTTCCATTCGTGTGCCGTATTTACTCAGTTTTCTGTCATACAATCGATTTTACGGTGAGGTGCAGGGTATCAATGATCTGCAGGCGCAGTACGAGGAAGAATACGGCCCCGGTGATTACGTGCCCTCGGTTTTTATTGCTTACTGGTCTTTTCGCGGCATGCTGACGACCGGCCTTTTGATGATTGTCCTGGCGACTTATGGCCTGTACCGCGGGATACGGCGGAGGGGAGATCCGCCGCAATGGTATTTGCGGGTGCTGGTGTGGGCGATAGCCCTGCCGTTTCTGGCCAACAGCGCGGGCTGGCTGCTATCCGAGATGGGACGACAGCCGTGGGTCGTTTTCGGTCTCATGAAAACAGCCGACGGTTCCTCGCTTGCGGTATCTACCACGGAAGCATGGGTGAGTTTGATCGCCTTTACCCTGTTGTACGCGGTGTTGATCGTGGCCGATGTCTATCTGCTGCGAAAATACGCGGTGGAAGTTGTTGAAGGGACGGACGCAGAAGCCCCCGCCGCACCCTCGCTGCTCCATGCCTGATTGTTTATCCGGAGGCTTATCATGGATCTGAATGTCTTGTGGTTTATCCTGATTGCAGTTCTGTTCACCGGCTTCTTCTTTTTGGAGGGCTTTGATTATGGCGTGGGCATCCTTATGCCGTTTCTGGGCCGGGATGATACCGATCGCCGCGTCTTGATCAACACGATTGGCCCCTTCTGGGATGGCAACGAAGTGTGGTTGCTGACGGCTGGCGGCGCCATCTTTGCCGCTTTTCCCCATTGGTACGCCACCATGTTCAGTGGTTTTTATCTGCCGTTGCTCCTCATCCTGCTGGCATTGATCGTGCGCGCCGTGGCCTTTGAGTTTCGCAGCAAGGTGAGCTGTACACGCTGGCGCACTATATGGGATTGGGGCCTGTTTGCCGGCAGTTTGATCCCCGCCTTCCTGTGGGGCGTGGCGTTTGGCAATTTGATCCGGGGCGTGCCCATCGACGCGTCGATGACCTATGTGGGTGGTTTCTGGAACCTGCTGAACGGCTACGCCCTGGTTTCTGGCCTGACCTCGCTCACCGTCTTCATGCTGCACGGCGCCGTTTTTCTGATCCTGAAGACGGATGGCGAGATACAGCAGCGGGCGTATACTGCCGCCCGACGTATCTGGTGGATTGCCGTGGTAAGCTCCCTTCTGTTTATTGTCTTGAGCTATCTCTCGGTCAATACATTCGCCCACTTGGGCATCGATCCCGGGACGTTGCCGATTGTGGCCATGCTGGCCTTGCTGATCAGTTATTGGCTGGTGGGGAGCCAGCGATCGGGCTGGGCTTTTGTGAGCACTTCGCTGGCTATCGTGGCTGCCAATCTGGCCATCTTCCGCTTGCTCTTCCCCAATGTCATGATCTCCAGCCTGAATCCCGACTGGAGCCTGACCATCTATAATGCCTCATCCAGTCCATACACGCTGAAGGTGATGACGATTGTGGCCTTCATCTTTGTGCCGATTGTGCTTATTTATCAGGCCTGGACCTATTACACCTTCCGCCAGAAGGTCACGCGCGAGAGTGTACTGGAGTATTGAGACAACAAACGGGGGCCGTGATGATCATCGCAGCCCCCAATTGAAGGGGAATTACGCTGATAATTTCTTAACGTAGATGGGCCAGCACGCGCTGGCGCAGATGCTGCGCCGGCAGGGCACCGGTCACGCGGTCGATGACCTCGCCATTGCGGAAGATGATCAGGGTGGGGATGCTCATCACCCCGTAACGGGCGGCGGTGCGTTGATTATTATCCACATTGAGCTTGCCGACCTTCAGCCGACCGGCAGTTTCGGCGGCCAGGGATTCGATGGTGGGGGCGATCATGTGGCACGGGCCGCACCACGGAGCCCAGAAGTCGACCAGGACGGGCAAGGGGCCCTGGATGAATTGATCGAAGTTGGCATCGGTGAGCTGGACGGGTTTGGTGTTGTTTTTCGGCGATGCTGCAGGGCGGGGAGACGCGGCGGCGCCGGGTTGCAGGGCAATGCTGGGGCCCTGAGGAAGGGGCGGCTGCGCACCTCCGCGAGTCAGATAATCGCACCACGCGCGCAGCGCCGATTCAGGCGCGGCCCCCGTGCTCTGCGCTACCGGCCGTCCTTCGCGAATGAATACGAGTCCCGGCAGCTTTTCGATATGATACTGCCGTCCCAGGTCGGGCTCGTCGTCAATGTCGATTCCGGCTATCAGCAATCGTCCGGCGTAGTCACGCGCCAGTCGTTCCAGGGTGGGCTGCAATTGCTGACATGGCTGGCATTGCGCTCGCCGGAATACGAGGATCACGGGCAGGCCGGCCTGCAACACGCGGTCGATGCTCTGGCTGTTGGTATGAATGGGGCTGCGGATGGGCATAATTAAGATACCTCGAGGGGATGATTGGATAAACAAAGCGGCAAACAGGTTGCTTGCCGCTTTGTGAAAGAGATTGGGGAAGCAGGTAGCACGGGCGTCTGCCCGCCGATACCGGTGAAACCGGGGACGCGGATGGCCGCGGATGAACGAGGACATTCTTTCGTTTGCGATAGCCATCCGTGTCCGTCCGCGTTCGTCCGCGTCCTGTTTTCAGAGCAGTATTCGCTTACGAGGCGGTCGCTTCACCTTCAATGGTGTGATGGGCGCGCACCGGGATCTTGTGCGGCAGCACTTCTTCTGCTTTGGGGATGGTGAGCTTGAGTAAGCCGTTTTCATATACAGCTTCGATGGCATCGGCGTTGACTTTGTTGGGCAGGCTCACCGCTCGCGAGAAGCTGCCGTAACGCCGTTCCCGCAAATGATATTGTTCGTCTTTCAGCTCCTGATCGCGCTTCAGCTCCCCTTTGATCGTCAATACGTTGTCGGTGATGGAGATATCCAGATCGCTGGGCTTCACGCCGGGAATGGCCGCTTCCACATGATAGGCCTCATCGGTTTCAGCAACGTCGAGCGCCAGATCCCAGGCCGGACTGCCCAACGGGCGCATGAAGGCATTCTCGAATACGCGATCGGCTAATGTGCGCATGGCCATCAATTCGCGGAACGGATCCCATTGCATCAATTGAGTCATAGGAACACCTCCATGAATTGGTTAAACGGAACAGAGTGAACACTTCCAGTATAAAAGATATGCGTTAGCGTATTGTCAGAGCAGCATTAGCAAAATATTAGTGCGATTCCCACACTTCTTCCTGCAAGGGCGGTGGCGGGCCCGGCAGATATTCAATTTGCGACCAGGCAATATCCTGTCGGAAAGGTTCAGCTCGTACCGGGCAATCCGCTATGTCGCACACATGGCAGTGGATAGACGAACACGGATCCATGTGGATGATGACCTGGATCTCTTCGTCCAGGGCTGTCGCCAGACCTTTTTCGATGGTTGTGGATACAGTATGCGCCTGAGTCAGATCCCAGTATCGAGGTAGTACCAGGTGAAAATCAATGTAACGAAAGGCCCCGCTACGCCATGAACGCAGGCGATGGGGGGCAATCCAGCCGGGCTGGCGCATGGAAACCAGGGCATCAGTGAGGTTTTGCAAAAAGGCAGAATCCGCTTTATCCATGAGATTGGCTACCGACGAACGCACCAGCCGCCAGCCCGTGAACAGAATGTTGAGGGCAACCATGGAAGCGATAATGGGATCGAGTATCTCCCATGAGGTGATGCGCACCAGCACCAGGCCGATGATAACGCCGGCGCTGGTAACCGCGTCGGTGCGCACATGGTAGCCATCAGCGACCAGGGCATCCGAACGCGCTTGACGCCCTGTACGTATGAGGTAATAGCCCAGCAGATAGTTGGCAAGTCCGCCCACGATTAGCAACGCCAGGCCGGCATCAAGCTGCTGGATGGGCCTGGGATGCCGCATCTGCGGGATGGCGGTGGCCAGAATGCTGATGGCAGCCACGAGGATGAGCGCGCCTTCAAAGCCGGAGGAGAACGATTCGAGTTTACCGTAGCCATAAGGATAACGTTCATCCGGCGGGCGGGAGGCTTGCCATACGGTGAAGGCTGCGAACGCGGCCGCGACTACATTGATGATGCTTTCCAGCGCATCCGAAAGCACGGCGGTGGAACCGGTGAGAAGATAGGCGCCGAATTTCAGCAGCAACAGCAGTACGCCTGTGATCAGCGAGATCCAGATGGCGCGTTGACGTAATTGGGGCAGGTCAGGGGATAATTCGGAGGACATATCAGTAAGATGGAGTGGCTTTGATGGTCTGCCAGAGGGTATCTGGCCGGTTATGCCAGATTTTGTGATCGCTGCGCGCCTGCAACATGTCTTGCAGGACGCGGGTAAGGGTATGATTAACGGGAGCCGGGACACCTGCCTGGCGGGCAGCGTCGGCCACGGCGCCATTCAGCCAGCCCAC
>JAJRXO010000326.1 GCA_024276255.1 Chloroflexota bacterium
CACGACTTCGTTCACGCTGACCCCATTGCCTTCAACGCATTTGATGAGGTTGTTAATGGGGGCGCGGGCGCCGGTGATCACGTGGGCATTGACCTCCAGCCGGTAGCCATGCATGCCCACCGGCTCCTGCACGCCGGCCTGCTCATCGACCTTGAAATTACGAGCGATGACATGGATGATCTCGCGATCAGCGGCCAGGGGAATGGCGCGGGCAGCATCGAGTGCCCGATCTACATCCTGCCGGGTGATGCTGCGGCCGCGGGGGATGGCAACCGCCCCCCGGCTGTTGTGCGAGCTGATATGATTGCCGACGATGCCGACATAGGCGCTTTCCACGCGTTGACCGGCATCCTGTTCGGCTTTTTCGATAGATTCGGTGATGGCTTCGGTGGCTGCCGAGACGTTGACAATCACGCCGCGTCGCAGTCCGCGACTGGCGGCCACGCCGGCTCCCAGCAGGTGCAGACGGCCATCATCCATGGGCTGGGCAATGAAGGTACAGATTTTGGTGGTGCCAACGTCAATTGCGGTAATGAATTCGGTCACGGTGGGCTTCTATGTGGTAGGGGTTTAGCGAAAAACGGGGATGCGATATCTCAGATCGACGATCTGAACTTCCTGATTCTCTCGCAGCAAACGATCGCGAGTATCTTCCCAGAGAGCGATCTTGGCGGCGATGTCATCCGGCCAACCGAGCTTCACGATCCAGTTTTCGGGGCTGATGAACCATAAGCCTTGCTGATCATCGTAATGGAAGCTGGTTGTCTCCGGAAGTGATCGGTGGATATGCTGCACCGCGGCGACGATGTCGGGATTGATATGCTTCTCGTCGATGGGGAGCGCCGCGGCAATATCTTCGAGCACAATCAGCTCCCGATCGTCTGCGACTGGTGCCACGCGGCCCTCGGTGCTTACCCACCAGGACCGTCCGTTCACCTTGTAAATCAGCACCGGCTCCCATTCCTGCACCTGTACATACAGGCGTCCGGGGAGTTCGGTGCGTACAGTGGCGGACTGCACATGACCCAGATGGGTGAGCTGCTCTTCCAGGGCTTGCGGATCGACAAAGAAGATCGATGTGCCATTGATCTTCATGGTTCTGAGAATCTGCTCCTCGCTGGTGTAGCGATTGTTAGTGATGTCAGGAGAGTATACATAAAAGCTTGCATCAATGGAAATATAGCCCAGTGCAACGACGCCGGCCAGGAGGAGCAGGATGGCCGTGTAATGCGAAAGATTCCAGTGGGCGGTTTGTAAAATGGCGCGGGTTTTGCGCCGTCGTTTGCGACGTCGACCTGGCGGGGCATCGGGGGGCGCATCCGGCAACAGGCGGCGCGGGTCAAACACCGCCACCGAGGGCGTCCAAAAGCGACGCTTTTTCTTACGCTTGGGCCGGCGTCGTGAACGTTGGGGGGAAGAACGATAAAAACTCGACATGATGCACGGGGGACGATGCGTCAGGGAGTGGGCTGAAAGCGGGTCTGGTTCCGGCATTTGTCTGCATGCCGGGCCAACGCCAGCTCGATCAGCCGGTCGATGAGTTGGGGGAAGGAGAGACCGGTGGCGATCCAGAGCTTGGGGTACATGCTGATGCTGGTAAAACCGGGGATGGTGTTGATTTCATTGAGGTAGATTTCGCCGCTGGCATCGTTGAGCAGGAAATCCACGCGGGCCATGCCACTGCCGTCGATGGCGCGGAATGCTTCCACGGCCATGTGCTGGATACGCAGTTGTTGCTGCGGACTGATCGGGGCCGGGATGCGTTCCTGGCTGGCGCCGTCCAGATATTTGGCCGCGTAGTCATAGAATTCATTGCTGGGGATGATTTCGCCAGGCAGCGAAACCAGGGGATTGTCGTTCCCCAGCACCGAGATCTCGATCTCGCGGGCATGTGGGACCGCCTCTTCCACCACGATCTTGCGGTCGAAACGGGCGGCAAGGGCGATTGCCTGCTGCAGTTCGCTTTCATCGTGCGCCTTACTGATGCCCACACTCGACCCCAGATTCGCCGGTTTGACGAACATGGGATAGCGGAGCCTGGCGGTGATGTCCTGTATAATGCGGGCCGCGTCTTCTTCCCAGTCGCGGCGCAGCAGCGCCTGCCAGGGCGTTTGCGGCAGGCCGGCGGCGGCAAAGGCCAGCTTGGACACGGCTTTATCCATGGCCAGGGCCGATGCCAGCACCCCGCAACCAGCATAGGGCAGGCCGGCCAGGTCCAACAGACCTTGCAACGTGCCGTCCTCGCCAAAAGTGCCGTGCAGAATGGGCAGGATGACGTCGATATGCTGTAGATCAGCGGGCCGCGGCCATGCCGGCGCTCCCGCATCGGCGCTTTCGCCTGCCAGCAGCCG
>JAJRXO010000327.1 GCA_024276255.1 Chloroflexota bacterium
CGTGGGCCTGTCTGCGGCCATGTTTTTCGCCCTGCTCCTGGCCCGATTGCTGATCAGCACATCGCCCGCCCTGGCTGCTGCCGGAGGATTCCTGTCCGGGCTGGGTTGGTTGCTCACCCTGCTCGCCGAGACCCTGGACCTCACCGCCTACATTGCCCTGCCGGCCGCCTTTGCCCGCGAACCGGCCACAGCCGGCGTGGCCTTTGTCACCCTGCAGACGGCCAGTCGCATGATGCGCACCTGGGGCTATCTGCTGGCGGCGCTGGGCGTGGGCGCGTTGGGCTGGGGCATGTTGGGCGGGGGAAAATGGTCGCGGGGGCTGGGTATCCTCGGTGTGGTGGGTGCGCCGGTGGGGATTCTGATGTTCGTACTGGAATATGTCTTCGTCACGCAGACGGGCGACGCCGGCGGCGGTATGGCGCAGGCGTTTACGGTGATGTTCATCGTCCTCGCTTTCATCGTCACCCTCTGGCACGCCTGGGGCGGTGTACATTTGTGGCGACGGGCATCTTTCTCTTTCCTGGAGGAACCCAATGAATAGGGCCTTGCGGTCTATCCTGTCCCGGAGCATGCGTAAAACGCTCCGGGAGCGATTAACGGCCGAGGAGTTGGAGCAGGTCATTCAACAGACATGGCGCATCGACGATGAGTTAGCCCAGAATTTGCCGCAGGAACCCAATCTGGGGGCACGCCTCGTGGTGCGCGCGGCAGCGCTGACCGCCAGTGTTTATCGGGCGTTGCTCACTGCTGGCCTGGAGGCAGAGGAGGCCAGGGAGCTGACCTCACAGGTCACGTGGCCGATCTATGAGAAGATCGGCAAGCCGCGCTGGAAGCTGAGCAGGCTGTTTGCGAAGCATCCCCTGAAGCGGGTGAAGCTGACGATGGGCTGGTCCATGCGCTTTCCCTACTCTGCGCCCGGCTATGACATGCGTTTCGTGGAGGCTGGCGAGGATGTCATTGCTTTCGACGTGCATCGCTGTCCGGCTGCCTCGTATTTCGCTGCCCAGGGGCTGTCTGAACTCTGCGTCAGTTCCTGGTGCAATCTCGATTACCCCCTGGCCGAACAGTGGGGCGTGGTTCTGGACAGGAGCCAAACCCTGGCTGGCGGCGCATCATACTGCAATTTTCGATTTCGACCGCATGAGTCCCAATCTGCTGGCAGATGATCTTTATCATAGCCGACTGAAATCAGGATCGTTTATGATAGTCGTGAAATCAGAGTTTGTCATCTGATTTACCCACCGGAGCCACGGACTGTATCTTATGTCTGTGACTCTCATTTTTTATCAATACTTAAACATTTGAACATGTATCAATGAGGAGCATCTATGAGTAAGAGACGATACAGGAAAAAGTCCAAGGCAAAAAATCAGCAGCGCATCGCCATCATCGCCATCGTCAGCGGTGTGGTGTTGTTGCTCATCGTTGGCGCTCTGGCGCTGAATGATACTCCGCAGTCCGCCCCGGCCACGGTGAGCGAGATACCGGACTATCACAACGAAGAAGGGATTCCCTATCCCGAGGTGCCGCGCATCTCTGTTACTGAGGCCAAGGCCCAGTACGACGCCGGAACCGTGCTAATCGTGGATGTGCGCAGCCAGGGTGAATATGACACGGCTCATGTAAGAAATGCCCTGTCGCTGCCCCTGGCCGATCTCGATGCCCGCTATCAGGAGCTGCCCAAGGATACCCAGATCATCACCTACTGTACCTGACCGAACGAAGAATCAAGCGCCCGTGCGGCGCGCATTCTGATGGAAAAAGGGTACACCAATGTTTCGGCTCTTCAGGGCGGCCTCCGCGCCTGGCAGGAAGCAGGGTATCCCACTGAAGGAACTTCGTGAGCGTAATGAGTCAAGTTTTAGGACGCGGACGAGCGCGGAATACGCGGACAGAAAATGTAAATCGTCTATCCTCGTCCGTTCTCGTCCGCGTCCTTACTGTCTCTGTACTCTCAGCCGAAACCTCGCTCGAACTGATCTTTCAATGAAATTGAGTTCAAGGCCATGAAGCCCCACAAACACCGCCTGTTCAGCATACAATCCTTGATACTTCTGGGTCTTGTCGTGATATTCGGCCTCCTGCTGGCCGCCTGTAGCGATGCGCCCCCGCGCATTGTGGTCGAGCCTGCGTCGCAGGATCTTGGCGAGAGGCCCCAGGAATTTCTGGAACTGACCTACACGGTGCGAAACGAGGGGGGCAGCCCCCTGCAGATCCAGAAGGTCAGCACCTCATGCGAATGCACCAAAGCCACCCTGGATCGCGATGTCATCCCGCCCGGCGAGTCGGCCCAACTGCGGGTGACCCTCGACCCCATCGAGGACAACATGTACGGCAACATCCTGCGGGTCATTTATCTGCGCAGTAATGATCCCGAGACGCCGGAGGCCGAGGTCGAGTTCCGCGTTTTTATCCGCAAGCCCGGAAGTTGAGAATTCACCATGCTCAGACGATGGCTGGAGAAGCTGGCCGGTAGCAACACCCTGTATTATCCCGGCTGCGTTACACGCTACGCCCTGCCGGAGATCCAGCAGCGCTACGAAACGCTGCTGCGCCGGGCGGACGTGGATTTTATCGTCTTGCCCGGCGAGACCCTGTGTTGTGGCAGCCCGGTCAAGCGCGCGGGCTATGCGGCCGACTTTGAAGAGCTGAAGGCGAAGAACCTGGCCGTTTTCGCCCGCTTCAGCGTGCGCAAGGTCATCACCAATTGCCCCGGCTGCTACCACACTCTGAAGCATGATTACGGACTGGAGGCGTACCATGTGGCCCAGATATTGCAGCCGCAGCAGGCGGCGAGCTAGAAGACGTGCCCGCTCACTTACCACGATCCCTGTCATCTGGGCCGTTGGTCCGGCATCTACGATGAACCGCGACGCTTACTGGCCGCCGCGGGCTGGCAGGTGGCGGAGCTGCCCGACA
>JAJRXO010000328.1 GCA_024276255.1 Chloroflexota bacterium
GTCCAGGCGCGCATTGAGCAGCAGGGCCGGCTGGCGGCTGTGGGCCAGATGGCCGCCGGCATCGCCCACGATTTCAACAACATCATGGGCGCCATCGTTCTGCTCTCCCAACTGCTCACCCGCACCGAGGAACTCTCCAAACGGAATCGGGAGCGTGTCGAAACTGTGATTGAGCAGGCCCGACACGCCAGCAGATTGATCCGCCAGATATTGGACTTCAGCCGCAGTTCAGTCACCGAACGCGAACCCATGGACCTCCTGCCCTTCCTAAAGGAGGGGATCAAGCTACTGGAACGCACCCTCCCCGAGACCATCAACCTGCGATTGAGCGTCGAACCGGGCGAGTACGTTGTCAACGCTGATCTTTCGCAACTGCAGCAGGTGTTAATGAATCTGGCGCTCAACGCACGCGATGCCATGCCCGAGGGCGGCGAACTGCGCTTCAGCCTGGGGCATCTGACAGTGGATGAGAAACAGCCGCCCCCCCTACCCGGCATGGCGTCCGGAGAGTGGCATCGCCTGACGGTGACGGACACCGGCAGCGGCATCCCGGCAGAGGCGCTGCCGTATATTTTCGATCCCTTCTTCACCACCAAAGCGCCTGACCAGGGCACTGGGTTAGGACTCTCCCAGGTCCACGGCATTGTCAAACAGCACGACGGCGAGATTACGGTGGAAAGCCGCGGGGGACAAGGGACGACCTTTACCCTTTACCTGCCGGCAGAAACCTCTCCCGTTCAGGCCGAAACGGTTCCCCTTCAACAACTGCCGACAAGCAAAGGAATGGAGACCATCCTGGTGGTCGAGGACAATGCGGCCGTGCAGCAGGCCATCCAGGAAATATTGGAAAATGCAGGCTATCGGGTCATGACGGCGGCGAACGGCGACGAGGCCCTGAGCCTGTTTCGACAGGCCGATCAATGCATCGACCTGGTGGTCAGCGACATAGTGATGCCCGGGATGGGGGGCATGGAACTTTTGCGCGCCCTGTGGGCGACGCAGCCGCATCTGAAGGCGATCCTTATGACAGGTTATCCCTTGCAAGAGGATGACAGGGAACAGCTCCAGCAACAGACTGTACGCTGGATCCAAAAGCCCTTCGATGGAACAGAACTGACGGAGCAGGTGCGGGCCGCGCTTGAGGGCCGGCCCCCATCGTAGCTGATGTACGACAGCTAGTGCAGTCCCACCTGCCGTCCGACAACTCCAAATTGGGGCGAGGAAAAGGAACACCAAAGGCGCCCTGCCATGCCGCGAACTTGCGGTCAGCTCTGCAACATCAAGTGAGCAAACAGCATGACGAAAATTCTTGTGATCGAAGACGACTCGATCTATCGCGAGACGATTGAGGAAACACTGGCTTTGAGCGGATATCAAACCATCAGTGCCGGTGACGGCCTGGAAGGTGTGCAGATGGCGCATGACCAGCGCCCCGACTTGATCATCTGCGACATCACGATGCCGGGCCTGGACGGATACGGCGTCTTGAACCACTTGCGCCAGAACCCTCTCACGGCCACAATTCCCTTCATCTTTCTGACCGGCCATGCAACCCGAGCGGAAATCCGCCGGGGCATGGAACTGGGCGCCGACGATTACCTGCCCAAGCCGTTTACCGGTGAGGAGTTGCTACAGGCGGTCAAGGCGCGGCTGGCCAAGCAGGCCACTATGGCGGATAGATTTCAGCAAAAGATGGATGAGTTGCGCAATAACATTGTCCGATATCTTCCTCACGAGCTGAATACGCCTTTGAACGGCATTCTGGCCGGCGCTGAATTGCTCAAAGAGGGGCCGGAAACGCTTGCCCCCGAGGAGGTGGTCGAGTTGGCGCAGATCATCTATGAGTCGGCGGAGCGCTTGAATCAACTCATCGCCAACTATTTACTCTACACCGAGTTGGCCACGCTCGAACTCGAACCCGCCCAGGCCAAGACGCTGAAAGAAAGCCGGACGGACAGGGTTACCGCCGCCATCCGTGCGATCGCACAGCGTCAA
>JAJRXO010000329.1 GCA_024276255.1 Chloroflexota bacterium
CCCGGCAACCAATGAATGAATTCATTGGCTACCACAGAAAACGTGTTGAAACACGTTGGCAGGTTCGCGATGGCAACCTGCTTCAGCAGGTTTCTTATAGCAGCCGATGATTTCAACCATCGGCTATTTACGAAGCAGTCGCCATGAGCACTAGCTCACCACATAACGACGAAAATAGGACGCAGATGCACACAGCCTGTGGACACAGATTTTGAATATGGATGGGGCCGAGGTGTTGCAGGCCGCCCGGCGCTGAACCGCCGGGCTAGCAAACGGCGCCGGCTGAACCCGGCTTGCTCATTGCTGCTGTAGCTGCTAAGCCCTCTTCCAGGGGGCGCTGTCGTGTAGCCGGGCGGCTTTCAGCCCCCGGCGGACGCCGGAACCAATCCCTGTGCTATTTTCGAAACAGTATGCGGGTGTTGCTCCTGTAGGATTCTGGCACCCGGCAGGGGCGAGTCGTAGAGCTGGGGTTATTTCGGTACGGATATCCCTGTAACAGGGGGCTGTACACGCAGACGCACGAAAGTAACGCATTCTGGCACGAATTTAGAGTACAAACGTGGAAGTTCGTGCATAGATTCGCTCGTAGCCATGCATTATGCTATAGGCAACACTGAAAGTAATTTCAGCTTTGCAACTCACCCAAATCTCACTCAATTCTTTGTCGAGGAGGCAAAAAATGTTACAGCAATTGTTTACGACCCTGGAGTTTTATCTGAACACCTTTGTGGATGATGAGAAAGGCGCCGAACTGGCCGAGTATGGTCTGGTGCTGGCCCTGGTGGCCGTGGCCGCTATTGTAGCCCTGGGCGTCCTGGGCGGCGGCATCAGCGATACGCTGACCAGCGTGGGCAACACCATCTCCGGTGCGGGCGATTAATCTCGCATTCGCCATCTACTTCACCCCGCATAAACTCAAAACGATATAGAGCGAGTAGGGGTCATATCAATCAGCCCCTACTCGCTTATACGTCGTTCATCGACAGATGGTGCGGGGCGTGAGTGTCGGTGCGATGAGGGAGGATTTCTTATGAGGAGCAGATTGTTACGCAGTCAAAAGGGCAGCAGCCTGATTGAATTCGCTATTATTCTCCCCATCCTGATGCTCGTCACGCTTGCCGTCATTGATTTAGGTAGAGCATATGCGACAGACCTGTTTTTAATGAGTAGCGCCAGGGAAGGGGCGTACTATCTCATGCAGAACCCGCAAGACACCGCCGGCGCCATCCAACAGACGACCGACGCCCTCGAAGATTACGGCATACCGGTTGAAGATGTCACCGTTACAGCCACGCCCGCTGGTTCCGGCGATATGGTGACTGTTTCCGTCTCTTACGATTTTCCGCTCTTGTTTGGTTTCCTTCCCTTTTCCACTGTCCCCCTTGACATCACGGTGAGTATGCCTGCTATCTGAGCAACGAACAACATGAGACGAGCGAGCGAACAGCTTGGTGAGAAGTAGATGTAAAAGAGTGCGAATCACACAGGTAACGAGCGTATAGCAGCAGGCATACTCACCGGATGAACCCCGGTGGATGCCTGATTTTTATTTATACTCTCTCTGATATCTACCGGCAAGATTATTTTCTATATCGTCGGAGGAATTCTGTATGATGCGCACACAAACATCCGAACTAAAATCCCAAGAACGCGGCTCAATCCTGGTCTACTTCGCCCTGCTATTGGTGGTCATATTGGGCTTTGGGGCCATTGCTCTGGATGGCAGCAACGCATTTGTAGTCCAACGCCGCATGCAGAACGCGGCCGATGCGGCTGCGTTGGCCGGCGCCCGTCTGCTGGCTATCGGCAGCAGCTACAACGAGATCGACTACGCAGTCAATGAACTGGCCACCAGCAACGGCGCTGATCAGGTGAGCTGGGAGTTTGCCGAGGATGGCAATGCCGTCAAAGTGACCACTGAGTCGACATTTGAGACGGCCTTTGCCCGGCTTTTCGGAATAGAGACGATGACGGCGCGGGCCTCAGCCGAAGCGGCATTTGGGCCAGTCCAGGAGGCTTCAAACCTGCTCCCCATGACAGCCGCCTGTACCGCATTCGTGTACGGTGAGACATATCGTTTATGGCAGAAGGAGCCCAGCGAAGGTGGTTCATGCAGTGATGAAGGTGATTCGGACCACCATGACGATGGCGATTCAGGGCATGACGACGATGGTGATTCCGGTCATCACGACGGTGATTCGGGCCACGACGACGATGGCGATTCCGGCCATGGCGATGATGGTGGCTGTTGTCATGATGGTGACTCGGGTCATGGCGACGATGGTGATTCGGGCCACCACGGCGGTGATTCGGGCCATGACGATGGCGACTCAGGCCATCACGGCGGCGATTCGGGTCACGACGACGGTGATTCGGGCCATGACGACGATGGCGATTCAGGCCATGACGACGATGGCGATTCGGGCCATCACGACGGTGATGACTCGGAGCATGACGACGAGGACGAAGGCGGTTCGTGCCAGGAAGATGACATGGAAGCTCCCGGTAACTTTGGTTGGCTGGACTGGAATGGTGGTTCGCCCAGCACCCCTGAACTGGCCGACAACATCCTGCACCCCGAAAACAGCGGCTCCTGGAGCATTGGCGACCTCATTCCCAGCGCTCCGGGCGTAAGGGCAAGTAGCCAGATCATTGCGGCACTCAACACCTGGATGGGCAAGAACGTGACCATCCCTCTGTATGATGAAGTTACCGGCAGTGGGAATAACGCCCGTTATCGTGTCTGCGGCTTCGGCGAATTCGTCTTGACAGATTTCAATTTTCATGGTAGTGACAAATACATCGAAGGCTATTTCGTCCGCACCGTTATTCCCGACGGAGAGATCGGTGGCGACAATGATTACGGCGTCTCCGCCATTCGTCTCAGTCACTAAAGGAGAACATGTACCATGAAATCCAGTGGTTTTATTTGGTGGATCGGCGCAGTAATCCTGGCAGCCCTGGCCGGATTGGTGACGTATCAAACACTGACCACGGCTGCTCCGGTGGACGAGCAGTCCGACATCGTCAGCCAATTCGTGGTTGTGGCTGCCAGTGATATTCCCTTTCGCCGCACCATTACCCAAAACGAGATCGAACTCAAGAAATTCCCGTGGATGCTATTCCCAGTGGGGCGGCCACCAACATGGATCAGGTTGTGGGCAAGATGCCCACATCGCCTATTCTGGCCGGTGAGCCCATCATGATCCCCAAGCTGGTCACACCCGATATCGTTACCCGTCAGCTGGCACTTTCTGTGCCTAAAGACAAGGTGGTGATGGCCATTCCCATGGATTCAGTGCTGCTTAGCAATCGTCTGCTGCGGCCGGGTGATCGCGTCGACATCATCGGCACTTTTCAGGCTGAAATGGACGCGGTCGGTGGCACCGGTAGCCAGGACGAGAGTATTGTCACCCTGCAAAATGTAGAGATCCAGGCCATAATCATCTACGAAGAAGTGCGTTCTCAGAAATCAACAGCTCCTCCCAAGGAAGAAAGCGGCACCTTCCGCACTGATAAGGCCAGTGAGCAATCCATCATCATTGCAATCGACCTGCAAGATGCGTTAGTATTAAGGCATATCCTGGATACTGGTGGTCGTTTGGATATGGTTTTGCGAGCGCCGGATGACCAGGGCTTCGCACAAACGATCCCCGTTGATCAGAAATACCTGATAGATCGCTATCAAATACTGGTCTCACCATAAGGATGTGCAGGTATGGCTGAAAGCACTTCTCGCATCATTCGTCTGGCTGTTGTAACCTCCAGCTATGACACCGTGGATGCTGTGCGTCGGGTGGCCAAAAAGGAGGGTTGGCGTGTTATCGCCAAGGTCAGCCGTCATTACGAATTGGCGACGCTGGCACAGCAGCGCGCGGACGTGGCCATCATTGATCTGGCCAATCTCGATGCCCTGACTCTGATTGAAGAAGCAGCAAAGGCGCTTCCCGAGATGCCGATTGTGGTATTGGCCTCGCCGGAGCGTTTCGGCGAATTGCAGCGCGCCATCCTGGTCGGGGCACGGGGTTTCGTGCGCTTTCCTGTGGTAGCATCCGAATTCGTGACCATGATCAATAACATCCTGACCGAACAGGAGCAAGAGGAAGCACCTGCCTCCCAACATACCCTGTGCGTGGCTGTCGCCGGTCTGAAAGGCGGTGTGGGCAAGAGTACGATCGCCACCAATCTGGCCATCGCCTTCCACAAACGCAGTCATGCTGATGTGATCCTGGTGGAAGCCCACAACAATCTCAGCGATCTGGCCTTGATGCTCAATTTGCAGCCGCGCCATACACTTAGCGAACTGGCTAACAGCCGCACCATTGATACCCGTGTAGTGAAGGCCATGGTGCAAAAGCATGAAAGCGGCATTTACGTGCTTTCGAATACGCTGAAGGCAGAAGAAATGGCTGAGCTAGATCAGAACACCTGGAATCAGGTGCTGCTGCACGTCAACGAAATGGCTCCCATCGTCGTGATCGATACGGCCCCCACGCCCGATCTTGTGCTTTCGGAAGTGCTGTTTCAGTCGGACAAGAGTCTCATTATCTCCACGCCATCCGTGCCCAGCCTGCGTCGTGCTATTGATTTATATGATACGATCAGCGAGGACGAATCCATCCAGGTCGAACCTTACATGGTGATCAACCAGCTGGGGATGCCTGGCGGCATCGCCGAGAAGCATCTCAAGAATCGGCTGGGCAAGGAGATATTCTGCATGCTGCCCTATGATCCGGCGTTGGCAACGCTGGCCATGAATAGTGGTGTGCCTTTTGTACTCAGCCAGCCGCGCTCACGCCTGAGTCGCGGCATTTTTGAGATGGCCGATCGGCTGTTGCCACAGAATGAGCATGAAAAGGTTACGTCTTCATCCCGGAAACGCACGTTCTCCCTTCCCTGGCGCTCATGATCTCATGTCATCCCTCATCCTGATCCTTCCTCTCGCCCTTCTCCTGGCCCCCATGCTACATGTGCTGGCAGTGGTTGCGCCATCTGCCGGAGACATGTCCACCTTGCAGCAGCAATGGCAGATGCTGCACGGGGACGGCGATCATGCCGGCAGTCGTGTACGTCTTTCATTTCGTCTGCTGGCACTCGCCCTGGCAAGCGGGGTGGTGTTGTGGCAGGCGACCAATCTGGGACAGGGTGCTGCCCAGCGAGTCACCCTGGCCTTTCTGGGCCTGTATCTTCTGCTTATTGCCGTCATCGACCTCGATCATCATCTTGTTCTCAATCGTATGCTGCTTGCCACCGTGCCCCTCCTGCTGGCGTTGAGCCTGCTGGGCTTCCTGCCGGCCCTGCCATCGGCTCTGGCCGCCAGTGTGGTCGGCCTGTTGCTCTTTGGCCTGCTGGCACTGATCGGCCGTGGGGCCATGGGCATGGGCGATGTCAAGCTGGCTGCCTGGATCGGCTTTGTCACCGGCTTTCCGCAGGTATTTGTGGCCCTCCTGCTGGGTATTGTGGCCGGTGGCGTGGGAGCAGGCATTATGTTGCTCAGCAGACGCATTCATCGCCAGCAATCCATTGCCTATGCACCCTATCTGGCACTGGGCGCATGGCTCGTTCTCATTCAGTCTGCCCATCTGCCCGGCTAAGGAGGTATCATGTCTGACTTAAATCCGCTCTTCGTTATCTCCGTACTGGTTTCGCTCACCGTCTTCTTTATGCTGGTGGGCATCTACAAGTGGCTGACCTGGACGCGCGAAATTGATGAGCGTTTTGAATTATCCGTGCAAACGCGCTTTCTCGATGACTGGGGCGGCACCTCCACCTCGCGAGAAGACCTGCACCGGCAGTTGGTGCAATCGTCCCTGTTCAATAATATGCGGCAGGATTTGCAACGCGCTGATCTCAAGCTCACCGTATATGAATATCTGGCCATCCGCATGGGCATTATCGTGCTCATGCTGGTGGTCGGCTTGTTGGTCAGCTCCAATCTCGTAGGAGGCGTCCTGCTGGCCTTGGTCGGCTTCATTGTTCCCTCTATCTGGGTACGGAATCGCCGCGAGAATCGCCGCAAGATGTTTGATTCCCAGCTGACCGACGTCCTCAACCTGCTGGTAAGCTCGCTGCATGCCGGATACGGCTTGCAGCAGGCCCTGAGCATCATCGTCAAGGAGATGCCGGATCCGGCGGCGGCTGAATTTGGCCGCGTGCTCAGAGAGAGCCAATTGGGCTATAGCCTGGGAGACGCCCTCGACCATCTGGTGGAAAGGATTCAAAGCGACGACCTGGCCTTGATCGTCACCGCCATCCACATTCAGTCCGAAGTGGGCGGAAGTCTGGCTGAGGTCATTCAGAGCATCAGCGAAACCATCCTTGAACGCATTCGCATCAACGGCGAGATCCGCACCCTCACCGCAGAACAACGTATGTCGGGCACGATTCTTACGGCTCTGCCATTCATTCTGGGTACTGTGTTCATGCTCATCAACCCTGAATACATGATGGGCATGTTTCAGCCCGGCTGGCCACTCCTTATCCCTATTATAGCCACGCTGATGACAATAACCGGCTATTTGATCATGCGTCAGATGCTCAAACTGGACTTTTAATCCGGAGGTAAAAGCACATGGCCACTAATACCCAAACCCTGAGTCAAATAGTCGGCGTTCTCGTTCGACCGCGGCTGATCCAGAAGATCATCGAGGATAATCCCTATCGCTCCACCAACCTGATCGCCATTTTTTCCTGCACTGCTTTTGCCTCTGTTATCAGTGGTGTGCTTGTTCCGGACAAGGCCTCCATGGCATTGATGCAGGATATCGTGCTGCCGTTGGTCATCGGCCTTGTCTTTGGCATACCCATTCTCAATGGCGTCGCCGCCTTACTCGATGCCGTGGTTACACGGCTTGGCGGTGATCTTTCGCAGGAGGAGGCTCGCAGCGTGATCGCCTGGGCCGCGTTGCCCTCAGCCCTGTTCAATATCCCCTGGTTCCTGTATGAGATCGCCGATCATGTTTTGCATGTTGGAGACCTGGCTTACGAAATCGCCATTTTCTCTATTCTGTGGTTGGTCCTCTGCCTCTGGGGCCTGGCCATCCTCAATCCTGTACTCAGCGGCATCAGCGGGATGACGATGGGCCGCACGGTGATTGCGGTGGTGGGGACGTACGGCAGCCTGACTTTGATCGTGGGTGGCATGTTCGCCTTCATGACATTGGGTCTGCAGGCCATGAACCTCCTGAGTTTCAATGTCTCGCCCCATCTGGAAGCGGCAGTTCTTACGGCCGGGGCAGTGTTGATGATCGTTGTCGGCCTGCAGCGACAGAATCAAAGCGAGGTATCGCATGCGGAGACGTTACTGGCAGAATGGCGCCCCGGCGAGTTACCGGATATGGAAGCGCTTGATATGGCTAGGCCATTGAGTGAGCGTGTGTGGCAGCCGCTGTGGGAGCGGGCGCGGCATTACGGCATGGCGATCACGCCCGCCGATCAGATACGGGAAATGCAAATGCAATTGATCCGGGCCGGTCGGCCCTACAACATGGGCGTGACCGATTTCCTGGGCATGCGTTTGATCGTCAGCGCACTCATGGGCATCGCCTTTTTCTTTTTCTCCTCGTTACTGCCCATGACGCCGAAGATAAACCGTATTTTGCTCACCGTGGTCGGCTTCAGTCTGGGCATCTACCTGCCGACTTCATGGTTGAAGAGCCAGATCAACAAGCGCCGCAAAGAAATCCAGCGCTCGTTGCCCGATGCACTCGATATGCTTACGATCTGTGTAGAAGCAGGTCTGGGCTTTGATGGCGCCTTGCAGCGAGTAGCCAGCAACTGGAACAATGCGTTGGGCCAGGAGATCAGCTATGTGTTGCACGAAATGCGCGTGGGCGTACGCCGCAGCGATGCCCTGCGCCACCTGGTCGATCGTACCGCCGTGCCCGATCTGGCCAGCCTGGTAGCCCTGTTGGTACAGGCCGATCGCCTGGGTGTTCCCCTGAGCAACGTGCTCAAGAGTCAGTCGCAGCAACTGCGCATGCGTCGTCGCCAGCGGGCAGAAGAGGAGGCTCATAAGGCTCCCGTAAAAATGCTTTTGCCCCTCTCCCTGTTCATCCTCCCTGCTACCATGGCCGTGGTGCTGGGACCCGCCATCCCCCGCTTCGTCGAAATGATGAGCAGTTTCTAATTAACGGAGTCCCCTAATGACTGAAAGCGCAAGCATGCAAGATCCCCGCTATGAAGAGATCGTCAACGCCATGCAGCGCGCCGATTGGTCGGAGGCGCAAAAGCTGCTGCACGAACTGCAAGCCGAATACCCTGATGATTCCGCCCTGAAGGAGCTGGCAGAGGATATCGAGTACAAAGCGAAACTGAATCGCTACTGGAGCGCCCGGCTGTCCACGATATTTGCCCGCTGGCCCCGGATGAACGGCATGCGTCTCCTGCGCTGGTTTGTCGGCTTTGGCGTCATCGGCATTGTCGCTTTCCTTGTGCTTACCATCAATCGCGGCTTGATCCAGCCCAAGTTCGAGGCCCAGGCTGAGGCCACGAAGGTCGCCGTCCTGATTGCCAATGGCGATCAGGCCTATGCCAGTGGCGATTACCTGGCGGCCATGGATGCCTATTTGCAGGCCGACAAAATGAAGCCCGGCGATCCTGATGTCGCGGCAGCCATCGAACGGGCGCGCACCAAACTTGGTGTGGCCCAGAAATATGAGCAGGCCATTGAGGCCATTAACAACCTCAATTATAAACAGGCCGAAAAATTACTGAAGGAGATTCAGCAGGTCTCGCCGCATTACGGCGATGTAGATGAGCTGCTACCGAATATTCAAGCCCAGTCTGAGTTGGATCAATGGTTTTACGCGGCCGAGCTGGCGTTCGAACGCCAGCAATGGGACGAGGCCATTGCCGGCTACGAACGGATCATGAGCACGAACGCAGCTTTTCATGAGAACAATGTCAGAAAGCATCTCAGCGAAGCATATGAACGTCTGGCAGCGGCGCAGCTTCAGGCCGAGACCCTCACCCCTGAAGCGATTGACAGCACCATCGACATCTTGCGCAAGCAGATACGGCTGGAGCCTGATAATCGCACAGCCCTGCTGCGGGTGACGCAACTTGCGCTCTACAAGCAGGCTCTGGAGGCCATGCAGCAGGAAGACTATCACACGGCTATACCTATCCTGGAACAGATCATGCAACAACCTCACGATCTGTTGGGGAATCACATCAATCAGACCCTGTACCGCGCCTACCTGGGAGAGGGCGATGATGCCCTGGCCACGGGTGAATCGCAGCTGGCTTCCGACTACTACGCCAAGGCCGCCAACGTACCCGATATCGACACCGCCGAAGCACAGTTGCGACTGGAAGTCTCGATGTCCAGCGTGCCCCCCACGCCAACCGCCACTCCTACCCCCACGCCCACGGCCACGCCCACGCCCATAGCACCCACCCCTACCCCTGCACCCACCCCCACGCCGGCTCCTATCAGCTGGTACAAAGGATGGATTGCCTTCCTCAGCGATCGGGATGGCGACAAAGGCCTGTTCGTCATGCGTCCTGATGGCAAAGGCGTGCGCCGTCTGAACGACTCAGACAAAGCCGCTTACAAAGAGCTGTATGAGCGCGAACACTGGTCGCCCGACGGCACCACGCATGTATACGCAGAAGCCCCCAATGGTCAACGGGACACCAACATCTTCATTTTCCGCACGGATTTGCCGGAGGGTTGGGAGCGGCGCTTCATGCTCACTGACTGGGGCGGCCTGGAATACGATCCCGTCTGGTCGCCGGATGATCAATGGATTGCTTTCGTGGCCACCCATACCGGCAACGATGAAATCTGGCGCATGCGTCCCGATGGCAGTGAGAAAATGCAGCTCACGGTCAACACCTGGGAGTGGGACAAGCATCCCACCTGGTCACCCGACGGTCAATATATTGCCTTTTTCTCCAACCGCGTCACCGGTCGTAAACAGATCTGGGTGATGAAAGCCGACGGCACAGGCCAGCAAAACATCTCCAATAATGAATATAACGACTGGGATCCGGTGTGGATCAAATAAACCATATCGGCGGATTATCCGGTGACAGCAAAGCCGGGGCCGCCGATGACCCCCCCTAAGATACAGTCTCACAGACTGTGCAAGCGATTGGATGCTGAGAAATCGACCAGGTTATGAGCGTTCCAATTGAGTGATCCTCGCTGGAGGTGAAACAATGTCACTATTTCGAAAACGTGAAACCTGGACCATGGGCGCCGACAATCAGCCGGAGTCGCCCACGCCTCCCCCTACACCCGAGCCGACCAAGACCGTTCCCATGTCCAGCTACGATGTACCCTCGATCGATAATGCGGAGCTGGCCGTTTATTCCACCACTCCTGAGTTCAATCAGGTGCTCGATATCGTGCAGCAATCGCTGGCCAGTGACATGCTGCAGGACATCGACGTCAGCGATCTGACCGAATTAAAGGCCCGCATCGCCCCCATCATGGACGAGGCTGTCGCATCGCTGGACCTGATCGTCGGTCGCAGCGAACGCGAGCAGATGCTGAATCAAATTCTGGCCGACACAGTCGGCTTTGGACCTATTCAACCCCTGCTTGAACGAGATGACATCTCCGAAATAATGGTCAATGGCCCGGAAAAGGTCTACATCGAGAAAGATGGCCGCCTGTACCTCACCGATGTCAGATTCCGCGATGATGATCATGTGCTGCGCATTATCGAGCGCATCGTCACCCCCCTGGGCCGGCGTATTGATCAGGCCTCACCCATGGTCGACGCCCGTTTGCCCGATGGCTCCCGCGTCAATGCCATCATCCCCCCGCTTTCGCTGGTGGGACCCACGCTGACCATTCGTAAATTCAAGAAAGCCCCCCTGCATATTGACGATCTGATTCGCTATGGCACTCTGACCGAGGAATCGGCCCGGTTCCTGGAGGCCTGCGTGCGCGCCCGTCTCAACATCATCGTCAGTGGTGGTACCGGCTCCGGTAAAACGACCACCCTGGGCGTGCTTTCGGCCTTCATTCCCGAAGACGAGCGCATTATCACCATCGAAGATGCCGCCGAGTTGCGCCTGCAACAGCCTCATGTGGTGCGTCTCGAGTCGCGGCCGCCCAATGTAGAGGGTAAAGGAGGCATCGGCATTCGCGAACTGTTCGTCAACAGTCTGCGCATGCGCCCGGATCGGATTGTGGTGGGTGAGTGCCGCGGCGCCGAGGCGCTGTACATGCTGCAGGCCATGAACACCGGCCACGATGGCTCCATCACCACCATTCACTCCAACGGTCCCCGCGATACCCTTGCCCGTATCGAAACCATGGTGATGATGGCCGGTATGCCGCTAACCATGCGGGCCATTCGTCAGCAAATCGCCTCTGCAGTCGACCTGATCGTCCATATATCCCGCATGCGCGATGGGACACGCAAGATCGTGGCAATCTCCGAGATCCTGGGCATGGAAACGGACACGATCATCATGCAGGATATCTACCAGTATGTGCAGGAAGGTTTTAACGAAAAAGGTCGTGTACTGGGCGAATTACGCCCCACCGGCATCCGTCCCAGCCTGATGAGCAAGATCGAAACTGCGGGCATCACACTGCCCCCCGAGGTCTTTGGCTTGCGGATGCATTGATACCCTGCCACCCCCTCCCCACCCGGCGTTGCCTCCTCCCGACGCCGGTCGCCCCTTCCGATCGTCAAGAATTGGAAGGGGCGTTTTTTATGTTGGGCGTCTCAGGCGAGGCAGTCGCAACGCCAAACAGCGGCCGTACCGCAAAGAATCAGGCGCTCGGGTTGTCGTGCAGGGCCCGCCACACTCGTTCCGGCGTGAAGGGAATCTCGCGGATGCGAACACCGGTGGCATTGTAGATGGCATTGGCCATGGCCGGGGCCACGCCATCCTTGGGTATCTCGGCCACCGCTTTGGCGCCAAAGGGGCCGGTCGGCTCCACCGTCTGCACCAGATACACATCGATCTCCGGCATCTCATCCGCACGATAGATCTTGTAAGGGCCAAAGCTGGGGTTGAGCAAGCGTCCCTGGGCGTCGTAGGCCATTTCCTCGCAGTGAGCATAGCCCAGCGCCTGGGTCATGCCGCCCTCCACCTGGCCGCTGGCCGTGAGCGGATTTATGGCGACGCCACAATCCACAGCCATCACCATCTTCTGCACTGTCACCTGCCCGGTTTCGATATCCACCTCCAGTTCCACAAATTGACCGGCAAATGGCGGGGGCGAGTCGGGCGAGACAAAGGAGGCGGTGGCCATGAGCTGGCGCTGTTGATCCGTGTGCAGGGCATGCAGGGCAATGGCCTCCAGCGACAGTGAACGCCCGTCGGGGGCATGGGCATGTCGATCGCGCAGTTCGACGGCCGACCAGTCCTCCAGGCCCAGCATCAGGCCTGCCCGTTCCCGGATCTGTTCGGCCAGGGCTTCAGCGGCCCGTTTGACGGCTGTGCCCGAGATGTATGTCGTACTCGAGGCATAGGCGCCGGTATCGAAGGGCGTCATATCCGTGTCGCTGGAATATACGATGATATCCTCTAAGGGCACCCCCAGCACCTCGGCGGCCATCTGCGCCAGCACGGTGTCTGAACCCGTGCCCAGATCAGTGGCCCCTACCAGCAGGTTGAAAGAACCATCGTCATTGATCTTGATGCTGGCAGCTCCCATGTCCATGCCCGGGATAGCGGTGCCGTGCATGCACACAGCCATGCCGATGCCGCGACGGATGTGCGGTCGTTCCGGGGGCGCTTTCCATTGCGGATCATTGCGGCGCTCCCAGCCGATGGCCTGCATGCCGCGAGCAACGCATTCCTCCAGGCCGCTGCTGAGGACGACGGGGATCTGCGTGGGGTCGGGATCGCCCTCGCCAAGCTGGGGCGCGATGTCCAGGGGATCGCCGGGCTTGACCCAGTTTTTGCGTTTGAATTCGATTACATCCATGCCCAGGGCCTCGGCGATCTCCTCCATGTGGCTTTCCAGGGCAAAATGCGCCTGGGGCGCGCCATAGCCCCGGTAGGCGCCGGGCACCGGGATGTTGGTATAGGCGACATAACAATCATAACGTTTGTTCGGGCAGTTGTAGGTGCTGAGCCCGCGCAGGCCGGTGACGATCTGCACGGTAAGGCCATGCGTGGCGTATGCGCCGGTGTTGCCGATCACCGTCATCTGCTGGGCGACGAGGGCGCCGTCCTTGTTGACCCCGGTCTTAAAGCGGATGGTCTGCGGATGGCGGGTACGGCTGGAGCGGAATTCTTCCTCGCGGGTCAGTTCCAGGCGCACCGGACGGTCGGTGATCATCACCAGATGCCCCACGATATCCTCGATCAGCATTTCTTGCTTGGCGCCAAAGCCACCGCCAATCCGCGGTTTGATCACGCGGATACGACGTACAGGCAGGCCCAGCAGGGGCGCTACCATGCGTCGTACGTGGAAGGGGACCTGGGTGGAGGTGCGCAGCACCAGACGCTCGTCCGCATCCCAGTAGCCAATACAGATGTGGGGCTCAATCGGCGCCTGCTGCACCTGATGCACCCGATAGCGGTGCTCGAAAACATAGTCTGCCTGCGCAAAACCGGCGTCCACATCGCCCGTTTGCGCCTGGATGTGATGGCTGATGTTGCGGCCGGCATCATAGGCGCCCTCCATGTCGGGCTCGTCGTGGATCACGGGGGCATCTCCGGCAATGGCCTCGTTTTCGTCGAAAACCGCGGGCAGAACTTCGTATGTGACCTTGATGCGGCGGATAGCTTCGTCTGCGATCTCCTGGCTTTCGGCCGCCACGGCCGCCACTCGATCACCTACGTAGCGCACCTTGTTGTCGAAACTGACCTGATCATGGGGCTTGGGGTTGGGCCAGGTCTGGCCGCCGGAGGCATAGCGCACCCGCGGGATGTTCTTGTAGTGAATGACGGCGTGTACGCCGGGCAATGCCCGCGCTTCGCTGTCATCGATGTCGATAATGCGGGCATGGGCATGGGGGCTGGTGAGCAGGCGGGCATAGAGCATCCCCCGCATCTCGATATC
>JAJRXO010000330.1 GCA_024276255.1 Chloroflexota bacterium
CGGCCCATCCATTATTGCGCCGACCCCTCGGTGCTGGGTGCGCCCTTTTATGTGATGGAACGCGTGCAGGGGCTGATCCTGCGCGGCAAAACGGCCCACCGCCTGGGCATTGATCCCGCCTGGATGCAGGACATCGCCCGGACCTGGATCGAAGAGCTGGCCGCCCTGCACGCCCTGGATGTACAGGCTGTCGGGCTGGCCGATCTTGGTCGGCCCCACGGCTATGTGCGCCGCCAGATCGAAGGTTGGCAACGCCGTTACCGTCGCTCCCGCACCCATGATCTGCCGGAAATCGAACAGGTGGGAACCTGGCTGCATGAACACATGCCCCCCGAAAGCGGCGCCGCCCTGATCCACAATGACTATAAATACGACAACGTGGTGCTTTCGCCGCAGGATGGCCGCAGCGTGATCGCCATCCTCGACTGGGAGATGGCCACGGTGGGCGATCCGCTGATGGACCTGGGCACCAGCCTTGGCTACTGGCTGGAACCGGGCGATCCCGAGGTGATGCAGCAGATTGCCCTCAGTCCCACCACGCTGCCGGGCAACCCCAACCGTGAACAGGTGGTGGCCTGGTATGAGGAGGCGAGCGGCCGCAGCGTGCCACAGCCCGTATTTTATTATGTCTACGGCCTGTTCAAGGTGGCCGTGATCATGCAGCAGATCTTCGCCCGCTATCAGGCCGGCTATTCCCGTGATCCCCGCTTTGCCGGCCTGATTCACGGCGTACGTAGCTGTGCCCAGATGGCGCAACGGGCCATCCAGCGCAATCAGCTTTCCTGATTCGTGCCGGCGGATCGGCCCACGATCTTGTGCAGGGTGCTCAGGCGGAGCTCGTCCAGGGTAGCAATGGCGGCCACGATCTTGTCGAGTGTGCGGAAAAACGATTGCAGACGGCTGATTCGCTCCTGATAAAAGCGCGCCAGCTCGTCATTGTCAGGCGCCTTCACGACCATCTGCAGGCTCTCATCCACGGCCTGCAAGGCCTGATCGAACTGCCGGTTCTGTCTTTGCAGCAGGATGGCCCGCACCACGCGCCAGAAATTCGTCTCGGCCACATAATAATCCTTGCGATCTCCCACCTTCACCTGGCGGTGCACCATTTGCAGGCGTTCCAGCTTGCGCACATTGGTGCTCACGGTACCCTTGCTCACGCCCACGCGGGCCACCAGTTCGTCCAGGGTGATGGGTTGGGGCGAGAGATAGATGGCGCCGTAGAGCGCGCCCATGGCCTTGGGAAAGCCCCAGAAGGCGCTGATCTGACTCATGGCTCCGATGAATTTGTCTCGGGCAACCGACAGTGTTTCGTCCATCGTCTCCTCCAGCGAAACGGCTCTCAGGCGGAATGGGTTGGCTGGCGGCGGGCCAGCTCGCTGGCATAGTGGCGGCCCAGGTCGGCGGCGTGTTGCCGAACCCAGTCCGATAAGCGGGTCTCCCCCGCGGGGAGCGCATCAACATAAAGCAGGTCTGCCATCAGACCCTCGATCTCGGCGCGGGTGATGAACACATCATGGTGCCACTTGCCAATGAGCCAGCCTGCGGCGTAGCCCAGCCAGGGCGGCAGGGAGACAACAGGGCGGGGGCAGCTAATGGTGCGGCCGATCATCATCACTAGCTGGCGATAGGTGTAGGTCTCAGGGCCAATGGCGTTGATGATCACATCCTGACGTTGTGCGCCCTGAGCCACGGCCAGCTCCGCCAGATCA
>JAJRXO010000331.1 GCA_024276255.1 Chloroflexota bacterium
AATGAAATGAAAGGCACCGACGCCCAGTATGGCACTGCGAATGCCATCTCCATGGGGCTGATGTTCGTCACCGCCCCCATCCTGGGTGCGCTGTCCGATCAAGCCAAGCGCCGTATGCCCTTCCTGATGGTCACCACGCTCATCTGTATCGCTTTTACTGCTCTGCTGGGCCTCGGCAGTCTACTGCTCTCATTGATCTTCTTCGTCATTGCCAACTACATGTTCCAGGCTGGTCTTATTTTTTATGATTCCCTGCTACCGACCGTCTCCACCCCCACGACCCGCGGTAAGGTCGGCGGTTTGGGCATTGGCCTTGGCTACATGGGCTCCTTCATCGGCGTCGGTTCCGGCCTGCTGCTGCTCGACCGCATTGGCTATGTGGGTATCTTTCGCCTGAGCGCCCTGCTCTTTCTCATCTTCGCCCTGCCCATTTTCTTCTTTGTGCGTGAACGGGCCCATGGCAAGTTTGAATTCGACAGTACCATCGTGACCGGCGCTTTCAGCCAGCTCAAACAGACGGTTGCCCATGCCCGCCAGTTCCCGGGGCTGGCCCGTTTTCTGGTGGGACGCGTCTTCTACACCGATGCAGTCAACACGGTGATCGTGTTTATGGGCATTTACGTCACCAATGAAGTCGGCTATACCGCCACCCAGGCCCAGATTGTATTGTTGGTGGCCATTGCTGCGGCCGTGGTGGGCGCCCTTATCTGGGGCCTCGTCGTCGACAAGATCGGCCCCAAACGCTCGCTGAACCTGGTGCTGATCATGTGGATGATCGCCATGGCGGGCGCCATTGCCACGGCTGTGTTCGATTTGCCCAGCTCGCTGTTCTGGGCCGTGGCCAGCCTCGCCGGTATCGCCCTGGGCGGCACCTGGGCCGCCGACCGCCCCTACATGCTGCGCCTCTCCCCGCCCAAATACGTGGGTGAATTCTACGGCCTTTACAGCATGGTGGGTCGCTTTGCCAGCATCCTCGGCCCCCTGATGTGGGGGATCATCGTCAATCAGCTGGGTTGGGGTCGCCCCGCCGCCATCGGCGCCCTGCTGGTCTTCATCATCATCTCCTTCTTCATCCTGCAGGGCGTCAGCGATCATCGCCGCGAGTGGCCGCCCGAATTGCAAGTCTAATCCATTCCTCCCCACTCCCCCCATCTTTCTTCGTATGACTCCACCTCTTGTCGCTCTCGAAAGCACCGTCATTGCCCACGGCCTGCCGTATCCCCAGAACTACGAGACCGCGCTGCAGCTGGAGGCCCTGATCCGCGAAGAGGGCGCCCAGCCTCGCACCTGCGGCTTCGTGGCCGGCCAACCTGTGGCCGGTCTTACTCCCTCCCAGATCGAACACTTCAGCCGCAGCGATCAGGTGATCAAAGCCTCACTGCGCGATATCGCCATTGTGGCCGCCCGTCAGCTCGACGCCGCCACAACCGTTGCCACCACCATGTGGATTGCCCACCGCGTCGGCATCGAGGTCTTTGTGACCGGCGGCCTGGGTGGTGTGCATCGCGGGCAGGATTACGACGAATCGGCAGACCTCATTGCCCTGGCCACGATCCCGGTGCTGGTGGTCTGTGCCGGCGCCAAAGCCATCCTCGACTTGCCTCGCACTCGCGAGCGACTGGAGACACTGGGGGTGCCGGTGCTTGGCTATGGCGTTGATGAAATGCCTGCCTTCTACACGCGCAGCTCAGGCCTGCCGGTCGATGCCCGCTGCGACAGCCCGCAAGAGGTGGCGGCCATCTGGCAGGCGCACAGGCACCTGGGCCGACGCACAGGCATGCTAGTCACCGTGCCGGTGTCGCCAGAACACGAGCTTCCCGCGACCATGGCCGACGAGGCCATCAACCATGCCCTGCAAGCCGCCCGCAGACAGGGCATACGCGGTAAAGCTCTCACACCCTTCCTGCTCTCCACCATCGCCGCTCACACGGGCACTGCCTCGTTGCAGGCCAATCTGGCCCTGCTGCAAAACAATGCCCGTGTGGGTGCGCGCATTGCCCGCGCAATGCAGGATATGGCATGAGCGCCCGTTGCAACTGGCGCCACTGGGCGCTGAAAGCAATGACCGTGGTGTGGTGGCTGACGCGACCGCGCACCGTTGGCGTCAGGGGCATTGTCACCGACGATCGTGGCCGTATTTTGCTGGTGCGCCACAACTATGGCAGTCGGCACTGGTATTTGCCAGGGGGCGGCAGCGATGGTAGTGAAACCGCGGCGGAGGGCATTGTGCGCGAGATGCGCGAGGAGACCGGCTTCGAGGTGGAAGTGACGCGATTGGTGGGCGTGTATTTGTGGACCGGAGCCTATAAGCGGGACCACATCTTTGTCTTCGAATGTCGGCGGCTGAACGGCGAATTGCACATCCAGAATAGCGAGATTGCAGAAGCAGGCTGGTTTGATCTCGCCGATCTGCCCCATCCCCTGGATCCTGGCCTGCCCGGGGCGCTGCGCGACTGGCAGGAGGGTCGAGCCGGGTTCGGGCGCTGGGGAGAGGAAAGCAACCCGGGCTGAGACGGGGAGCCAAACAAACACATTGCAGCCATCAGGGCAGCACGTTATAATAAGCACCATGAAGATTCAGGTCATCCGCAGTACCAAACGCCGCAAGACTGTGAGCGCGCGGCTGAATGGCGATACCCTGATTGTGCGCGCGCCCGCGCATCTGCCTGAAAGTGAGTTACAGCAGGCCATAGCCCGACTGCAAAAACAGGTCGCAGCGCAAAACGAGCGGCGTACCTTGTCGGATGCTGAGCTTCACAAGCGGGCGCAGATGCTCAACCGCCGGTATTTCGACAATCAGGTGCACTGGCAACACATTCGCTGGGTAAGCAATCAGAATCGGCGCTTTGGCTCCTGCACACCGGCTCGCGGCACTATTCGCATCTCACACCGCGTGGGCAGACTGCCCGACTGGGTGCAGGATTATGTGATCGTACACGAGCTGGCCCACCTGATCGAAGCCAATCACAGCCCCCGTTTCTGGGCACTGGTTAACCGCTATCCACTCAGCGAACGCGCCAGAGGTTATCTGATGGCCCTGGGGCTGCATGATGACGAACCCGCATCAGACGAAAAGGAGGCCCCCGCATGACAGATGAGTCCATTCTTGATAGCTATCTACACGATCTTCGCCAGCTATTGCCAGCCGTTGAGATCACAACCCGCGCTGGCGAGGCGGTGCGTCCTCCCGAACCCTACAGCGACGAACAGATCGAGGCAGCGCTCAAGTTTCTGCAAAAAAGTCAGGACCTGGAGCAGCTCCTGTGGCAGGACTGGTTGCAGGCCAGCGACGCGTACGAACGCAGTCGGGCCGAAGTCCGCATGTTGGCTGCAGCAGCCGCTGATCTGGCCATTGCTGAGCGCCTGATTGCCCCCAAAGACAGTGCCGCCACCGCGGTCACACGCGGGGCCAGCCTCAGCAGCTATGAACGCCTGATCCAACAGGCGCTGACTGAACCCGAACGGCTACTGGCGCCCGCCCCCCTGCCCGGCTACCGCGGCCAGGGTCAGCTGGAATTGCAGGCCAGCACCTACAGATGCCTGCACGCGATACAGGCAGGTGCTATTGATGCCAGCCTCGACACCATTACCAATCTGCTGGCCATGGACTATGCCGTGATCAAAGAAGCCGCAGAAGCTGTGGGCCTGGATATCGGCAAATGGCTGAAAGAGCAATCCGGACAGGTAGCGCAGGCTGCCATACACTACGTCCTGCGTGCCAACGAGAAAATCCGACTGCTGTTGGGCCCCGGCAGCGAGGATATGGTTCGTCGCGGGATCAGCGATTTACTGGCATCCATCTCCGGCGAAGCGTTTATCTCTCAGGTCGTGGTTAAATTCCTGCACATCGATACCGTGATCAACGAAGGCAAAGAGTGGATCGCCGCCTATCAGGGTGACGAAGCTGTTTTGCTGGAGACGGCCAAAGAGATCGCGGCCCTGCAGGGCAGCTTCGAAGGCCGTATGAAGATCGCCGACGTGGTGGTGAAGGGACTGGCCATTGTGAAAGCCCTGGGTGTGGCGGCCAGTCACCCTGTGGCGCCATTGCTGCTGGGCGGCGCCTATGTGGGACTGGAAGGCTACATTCTTTACAGCGCCCACGATCATATTGATTCGGACAAATACGCGTTCTTTGACCGTGTGCGCGGTGTACGCGGCACACTCATCGCCCATTTACAAATCTCATCTTCTCCTTCGGAACCCGCCCCATCCCCTTCCGCCTGATTTGCTTAAACAGGCTGCATACGGTAGCCTGAGACCCTCAATAACCTTAATTCTGGAGTGATACATGGATCCTGTAGCTTTTCGAATCGGCTCCTGGCCGGTGCAATGGTATGGCATCATCATCGTAACCGGCGCTCTACTGGGCGGTTATGTCGCCTCGTGGATCGCCAGACGTCGCGGTCTCGATCCCGATCATGTATGGAACATGCTGACGCTGGCCCTGCTGTTCGGTATTCTCGGGGCCCGCATGTACCATGTGTTTTCGCAGCCAGCCGTGGGCGTCGGCTGGGATTATTATCGGGAACACCCCATCGACATCATCGCCTTCTGGAAAACGGGAGGTTTTGCCGGCCTGGGTATTTATGGTGGGGTGATTGGCGGGGCGCTGGGCATTCTCATTTATACCCTGGTCAGTAAACTGCGGTTCTGGGAATGGGTCGATCTGGCCACGCCCGGTTTGTTGCTGGGCCAGGCCATTGGCCGCTGGGGCAACTTCGTCAATCAGGAACTATATGGGCCGCCTACGAAATTGCCCTGGGGCATTGCCATCGATTGTGATCATCGTTATGGCGATTTCCTATGTCCGCCGGCCGGTAGCGTCGCTCCGGATGCCCGTTTCCATCCCACCTTTCTGTATGAATCCCTCTGGTCATTGGTAGGTGTGGGGATCATGTTATTCCTTGTGTGGCGTTTCAACAAACGCCTGCGCACCCCTGACCTGTTATTCATCTATCTCATCTACTATCCCCTGGGCCGCTTCTGGATCGAGCTCTTCTTCCGACCCGATGCCTGGGTGATG
>JAJRXO010000332.1 GCA_024276255.1 Chloroflexota bacterium
AAACGCGCCGGTGTAACTGAAGGCGTTCAGCACCTCGGCTCCGCGGCAATATGCGGCCACAGCCGCCCGGTTCATCGCCTGATCCAGATAAAAACCTGTTTTCTGGCCCCCGCCCAGATCCACCCGGAAACGATGTCCGTTTTCCATGATGACAATGGGCTCTGCAGGAACAGTCCCCCACAGCACGCCCTCTGTCGGCGGCAGCCCCTCCTTGCGCCGCACCGGATCATCGCGCTCGCTGATGCTGGCCGGTTGCAACATCTCCACCAGCATTTGCACGATCTGCGCTTTGCGCGCTTCGGCGCCGGCCGTGAGGATCTGCAGGGCCAGATGATCCGCGTACTGATCCACGATCAGGCCGGGGATGCCGTCGCTTTCGGCAAAGACCAGGCGGCGGGCCTGCGACTGCGGTAATAGCTGGCGACGACGGGCAATGGCAGCGGTCAGCCGATCCCGCCAGAAATCGGCATCCGGCCAGCGATCCCGCTGCCAGGAAATGACCCGGACGCGAATCTGGGAAGCGGGGTTGTATTCGGCATAGGCCAACCAGCTGCCATCGGAGGCCAGCACATCGACGATCGCGCCGGCCTCGGGCTCGCCTGTGACCTGACGAATGGCGCCACTGAAAATCCAGGGATGGCGCTGACGTACGGGTTTATCCTTCCCACGTTGTAAAATTAGACGTCCTGCCGAAGATCGGTTCATTTTTCCCACCCCCATTGATTGATGGTGATTTCACGGGTATGATCGACTTCCTCGATGCGAATCGTAAGGGCCTTGCGGTCATAGCGGAAGGGCAACCACGCCTCGCCTATCCGCACATGGCCCGTAACCGAGTCGGATGTGCGATTTGCTATACGCAAGGTATAGGGATCAGGATAGTGATCACGAGCCCAGAGGATCAGTGGCTTCATGATGACGGCGATGGGTTGGGGATGGAGGTTGGATACAGGCAGATCTGCCAGGCAGCGGTCGCATGGGCTGGTAACCGGCACAGCTCGGAGGCTCGCTGCCCCACCAGCCACAGAATGCGATCCTGGCCATCGACAAGCAGGGGCCAGTGCTGCCGCGCCGGCCGGGGCAATTTCAGTTCGGTCATCAGGTCGGTGATGGCCTTGCTCCCCCCCAGCCCCAGCACGTTCATGCGGTCGCCGGAACGCCGTGGGCGCACCGCCAGCGGCGTGGGGATATCCAGGGGCAGCCATACACGGGCCGGAGCTGGTTGTTGCCAGGGAGGCGGCTCTGAGGGCGCCCAGGTGAGGCGCCGAGCCTGTAAATGCCAGTGCCTGCCCAGCGCCATCCTGCCGGGCAGGGGCAGCGTGCGGGGCCGGTCGATCTGCGGCCAGACCGTGGGCAGGGCATCGGCTTCGGCGACGATCAGTAAATCCGAGATCAGCCAGGCCTGTAAACCAGCCACCAGTGAATACGGCCCCCCGCTGCTCTGCCGGGCATGAGCCTGCAAATAGGAGATCAGGCCCTCGCTGTGTTGCCAGTTGATGTTGCGTAGATCGGGGCGCAGATGGGTGATGGCCCGCCGCAACAAGGCCCGCTGATCGCCGACAGGCAGGGCCCGGAACGCTGGCAGGGGGAAAGAGATGCTGTGGGAACGCACCCCGGCCAGTTCTTGCCACAACCTTTGCCGATGCCTGGCCAATGCCTCATAATCGCCCTGCAGGGCCAGGGCCGTGCGCCCGATCACGGCGCTGAGACGGGGATTGATGCGCTGCAACAGGGGGATCACCTCGTGTCGCAGACGATTGCGGAAGAAGGTGGTGTCGGTATTGCTGGCATCATGACGAGGCTGCAAGTCATTGTCACGACAATAGGCCTCGATCTGCTGGCGTGTGGTTTGCAGCCAGGGCCGCACCAGCTGCAAATGGGCCGGGATCTGCCGTTCCGCAGGGGGCAACGCCGTAAGGCGCAGGGCGTTCAGGGGCGTGGCGGGCAACATGCCGCGCAGGCCGGCCAATCCGCTACCCCGCAACAGGTGCATGAGCACGGATTCCACCTGATCGTCTGCATGATGGCCCACGGCCACGATTTTGGCCTGCATGCGCTGGGCCACGGCCGCCAGAAACGCATAGCGCACCTGACGGGCAGCCTCTTCCAGGGAGACGCCAGGTTGCCGGGCAATGCTCTGCACATCTCTACGCTCGATCGTGCAGCCCAGGCCCCAGGCGGCAGCCACTTCGCCCACGAAGATCGCCTCCTCGTCCGCCTCGGGACGCAAACCGTGGTGCAGATAGGCAGCATGGATGTGCCAGCCATGCGCCGGCGCCAGCCGCGCCAACACGTGCAACAGGGCCAGCGAATCAGGGCCTCCGCTCACGCCCACGATCACGCGCTCGCCGTCGGGAATGAGATCATAGCGGGCAATGAAATGGTCCAGATCAGAAACAACGCTCATGCCCTGATTATACGCCCACCGCCCGGCCGTGGCAATGTCCTCGTCGCACAGGGGATCAAGTTGTCTTTTCGCCGCCCAGCCATCGTTTGAGGCGTTGCGACCAGGGTTGCGCTGCCGGCTCCCAGCCGGCCATCTGCTCCCGCGCCAGCTCGTAGCCCCGCTCCATCAGGGCCTCGGTCTCGCTGAAATCCCACATGGGCACCACGCGATGGGGCACAAGTTGCAGATGTCGCACGGGGATGCCCCGCCCCGCAGCCACGGCCAGCTCCAGATCCCGCTGGCGTAGTTCGCTGCTGGCCTTGATCTTGAGGAAAAACGGCCCCACGCCTTCGGCTTCGATGGTGGCGTGACGGGCGTCGAACAAATCCATGGCGATGATGTCGGTTGCCCCCATCCGCAAAGCCGGTTCCACCGGCAGATTACTCAGCAAGCCGCCATCCAGCATGTGGCCGCCGTGCAAATCCAACGGACTTACCCAGGGCGGCACCGCGGTCGATGCCAGCAAGCCCTCCAGAACCGAGTCCTCCGGATCTTGACCATAAAGCACAATCTGCAACGTATGCAGATCAGCCGCCACCGCCACCATGGGCGGCCCCGGCAAATCACCATAGCGCAGGTCGGGTGTCAGTCCGTGTTCTACGAAAAAATCACGTAACACGTGTTCTCCGGCCGGCATGGGCCCGCGCTTAAACAAAAAACGCACAGCAACGCGCACATATTGGGGTGGCAACAGATTGGCAGCCGCGGCATCGAACCACGCCTGCTCCAGTGCATCCAACGCGTCCGGCGTATAGCCGCGTACAGCCAGAAACGTGGCATTCACGGCCCCGATCGAGGTGCCCACCAAGAGCTGTGGCTTGATGCCCTGCTCCATGAGATAGCGCAGCGCCCCCACCTGCAGAGCGCCGCGAGCGCCGCCACCGCCCAGCACAAAGGTCAACAGAGGATGTTTTGCCGACGGGAGGGTAAATGCAGGTGTTTTCATGCCAGATATGCCTTGAGTGTGTCGAGTTGAGCCAGCATGGCCGCGCGCCCCCGTTCGAACATGGCGTGGCGCTGAAAACGCAGCATGCCATAGCCCGTGAGATCAGGTTGCAGCAGCACATCAGCGCCCGCCGGATCGCTGCCTGCTCGCGTCAGGCTGTGGCCAATCATGTTCAGGGCCATCATCATGGGTGATGATGGCAGATAGGTGATGGGGCCAAAGAGATTTACGGCCAACACCACATCCACATCGGCCACGGCGTGCAGAGCGGCAATGGGCAGATTATCGGACATGCCGCCATCGACATAGACCACCCCGTCGATGGCTATAGGTTTGATCAATCCCGGCACCGAGCAACTGGCCCGCACGCGGGGGACAATACGACCCTGGCTGAAGATCGTGGGCTCGCCGGTCAGGGCTGCCGTGGCCGTACACGCATAGGGCAGCGCCAGATCGCGAATGTCAATATCGCCCACCATGTTGATCAAAAAACGTTCCATGGGCGCAAAAGAGAACAGGCCCCGCCGCGGCCAGGCGGGGCGCATCAGGTAGCGCCAGCGCACAGCCATGCCCAGCGCCGTGAGGTCTGCAATAGACATGCGGTTTGCCACAGCGGCACCGATCATGGCGCCCACGCTGGTCCCGCTCACGGCATGGATTTCGATGCCGGCTTCAGACAGGACTTGCAGGACGCCGATATGAACCAGGCCGCGGGCGCCCCCCCCACCCAGAACAAGCCCCAAACGCTTTCGCTGCTCCCAGGCCATCATGCACTGCCCTGCGGCCATAACTCGGCCGCGAAATCCCCCAGGCCCAGCGCCTGCAGGGCTTGAGGGGTGGGACGTCCTGTGGCGGCATCCCAGCCGCGCACATCATAATACATCCCCACAAGGGCGGTGATGTTGGGCGCGTAACCGGGCGTGGGCCCATCGGTGTAGGCCTTCAGTAACGGCTTGGGCAGGGTATCGTTGACAGCGCTGAGGCCGAAACGATGGTTCAGGGCGCGCTTGAGCGTGTAGATGCGGGCGCCCGTCTGCGCCAGATCATGCGGCGTCCATTCCCAACCGGTGATCGTCTGCCACAGGGCCAGCAGCTCCGGCACCGGGGTTTCTTCAAAGTGACAGAGAATAGCGCTGTTGGTGAAAGCGCGATAATCCAGCACGCTGGCCACCATGCGCATCTTCTCG
>JAJRXO010000333.1 GCA_024276255.1 Chloroflexota bacterium
CCAGGGCATTTCCGGCGCGTCGCCGTACACCGAAGAAGAACCTGCGAATACAAAGCGAGTGATGGGCTTCTGAACACAGGCGTGCAGCAGACGTTCGGTTGCCAGCACATTGTTCTGGGCATATCCGGCAAACGAGGGGCCCCAGCTTCGTCGCACCCCCGGTTGACCTGCCAGGTGGAACACGACGTCGATATCGTCCAGCCAGCTCTCCAGCGCCGCCGTTACCAGGTCGATTTCGGCAAAGCGGAAACGCTCATGTTGCAAAGCGGCTTCCAGATTACGCCGTTTGAAGGCGGGATCATAGTAGGGCGTGAGCACGTCAATGCCCACCACCGCGTGGCCCTGGGCCAACAGCTTATCAACCAGGTGCGAACCAATGAAACCGGCGCAGCCGGTGACCAGACATTTCATACGGCAAGTCTACCGCATCCTGCCGTAAAGAGCCAAGAACCGTACGATTTTATCGCACCATGCCGAGGGGAATAAACTGATTGCTCCGATAATAACTCGTGCCCTGTCGATGTTTTATGCTATCCTTAGGTTCATGAACGATCACACGTTGCGTGTACTCGAATACGATAAGATACTTACGCGTATTGCCGCTTATTGCAGCTTTGAGCCCGGTAAAGAGCGTGTTTTGCGCTGGCGTCCCACGAGCGATCTGGCTGAAGCGCGCCTGTGGCAGCAAGAAACCAGCGAGGCCCGCTCACTGATGGTGCAGCAACCCGATCTGCATCTGGGCGGTGTGCATGATCTGCGCGCCATCCTCGATCTGGCTGAACGCGGGGCGATCCTGGCGCCGGTCGATCTGCAGGCGGTACGCAGCACCATCTTGCGCACGCGGCGACTGCGTCAGATCCTGGTGGGCAACGCGGCCCGTTTCCCTGCCCTGGCAGAATGGGGTTATCAACTGCAGGATCTGGAACATGTGGCTGCCGAGATCGCCCGCGCCATTAGCGAGCGCGGGGAGGTGCTCGACAGTGCCAGCCCGCGGCTGGCATCGTTGCGGGCCGAAATCCGCGTGCTGCAGGATCGTCTACAAACGCGCATCCAACGTATTGCCAGCAACCCTGACAACGCTCCCTATTTGCAGGAAGCCATTGTCACCCAGCGCCAGGGGCGCTACGTGGTTCCTGTGCGGGCGGAATTCAAGGGCCGCATCCCCGGCATCATTCATGATCAATCGGGCAGCGGGGCCACCTTGTTTATCGAACCCATGGCCATCGTGGAGCTGAACAACACGTGGCGGCAGCGGCAGATGGAAGAAGAAGAGGAGATCGCTCGCATCCTACGTGAGCTGAGCGAGCTGGTGGCTGATGAGGCCCTGTATCTGCGCAGCTCCCTCAATGCCCTCGCCGGGCTCGACTGCATCCTCGCCCGCGCTCATTATGCCAACGAGATCGAGGCCACCGAGCCCCAACTGCTGGGTTTTCAGCACGATGCTGTCCGCCAGCCCGAACAGCATCCGGGCGTCGTACTCGATCTGGTGCAGGCCCGGCATCCCCTGCTCGATGCGGACACTGTGGTGCCCATCGATTTCCATTTTGGCCCTGACTACTTCATCGTCGTCATCACCGGCCCCAACACCGGCGGCAAAACCGTGACGCTGAAGACCACGGGCCTCCTCAGCCTGATGGCGCAATCGGGCATGGCGATCCCCGCCAAGGCCGGGTCCCAGCTCACCCTGTTTTCGGAGGTGTGGGCAGACATTGGCGACTAGCAAAGCATCGAGCAGAACCTCAGCACCTTCTCCTCGCACATGACCAATATCGTGCATATTTTGCAGGCCGCCACTCCGCACAGCCTGGTGTTGTTGGATGAACTGGGCGCGGGTACCGATCCCGAGGAAGGGGCGGCGCTGGCTCAGGCTCTGTTGCTACATCTGCGCGATAGCGGTATCCCGACCATTGCCACCACCCATTACCCCGAGGTCAAACTATTCGCCCACAACACCGCCGGCATCACCAACGCCTCGGTGGAATTTGATCTGGAAAGCTTGCGGCCCACCTACGAATTGCGCATCGGGTTGCCCGGCCGCTCCAATGCCCTGGCCATCGCCCGGCGTCTGGGATTGCCGCGGCCCATTGCCGACAATGCCGAAAGCCGGGTGCAGCCCGAAAGCCTGGCGGCTGATGCCCTGCTCGAGGAAATTCGCACCGCCCGCGACGCTGCCCGCGCTGCGCAACAACAGGCCGAGGCCCTGCAACGTATGGCAGCCAGTCGTGAGGCCGAGCTGCGCGCGCAATTGGCCAAGATCGAAGAGGCGCGACGCGCGGTGCTCAATGAAGCTCGTCAGCAGATAGAGGAAGAACTGGCAGCCCTGCATGAGGAAGTGAGCCGGATTCGTTCCCGTCTCAGCAAGGGGGCGCCCAGTCAGCATGAGCGTTTTCTGGCGGAAGCCGAGAAAGCCCTCCAGGCTCGCCGCGCGGCCGAGCAGGAACTGGCGGCACGGGTAGAGCCCGAGGAATTGCCCCTCAAAGGCCCCATTAGGGTGGGCGAT
This sequence comes from Chloroflexota bacterium, assembly GCA_024276255.1. Classification (GTDB taxonomy): domain Bacteria; phylum Chloroflexota; class Anaerolineae; order J102; family J102; genus JAADGC01. The sequence goes on from JAJRXO010000333.1 coordinate 2,501, forward strand.
CTGGTGTGGGTGCATAATTTGCAGGCCAGCGGCCGCGTGCAGCAGGTGCTCAACGAACACGAAATCGAGGTGCAGGTGGGTGCTTTTCGCCTGAAGGTGGCGCTGGATGGGGTGGAATTACGCGCCCGCGGGCAGGAAGAAACGGGCAGCGGCGCGTATCGTTCTCTCGACCAACAGCGATCTTCGCCGGGTATCGAGCTGGATCTACGCGGCTTACGTGTGGATGAAACCCTGGAACAACTCGATGAATACATCGATGCCGCGTATCTGGCTGAATTGCCCTGGGTGCGCATCATTCACGGCAAAGGCACGGGGGCCCTGCGCCAGGTGGTGCGCGACTTCCTGCGCAAACATCCAGTGATCGCCAATTTCCGCAGTGGCGAAAGCGGTGAAGGCGGCGACGGCGTAACGATTGCCTATTTTGTGGGCTCCCCTCAAGATGACTGATGTTTGATATGGCATCCTCCAGCGATCACGCATAATCATGTACTCGCTCAGCCAGCAACTTGGCGATCTCTCACTGACAATGCTCGAGGCTATTGCCCAGAGGCAGGGCCTGGAGACGACGTCCGGTTCCAGAGAGACATTGATCGCTGCTATCCTGGCGGCCGTGCGCGATGCCGAGCACCGTTCGTGGTTGTGGCGCTCTCTCAGCTCCGCTGCCCGCCAGGCCTTGATGTCACTCGATGCTGCCGACAATCACATGCCCGTGGCCACATTTCAGCGTCGGTTTGGTGAAATCCGTAAATTGGGCGACGTGGGATTACAGCAGGAACAACCCTGGATACGGCCCCAGAATCCGGCCGAAGAGCTGTGGTATGCCGGTTATTTGCTGCGTGGGTTTCAGGAAACCGACAAGGGCATGGTGGAGATGTGCAGTATCCCGGCCGAATTACTACCCCTGCCCGAAACACTACCCCCGGCCACCGGTTTTCGGTTTGCTGCTATGCCGCCTCCGGCGCCGGCGCCCGATGCCATTCGATACGATGCTGACATGCTGCTGGAAGATATGGCGACGCTGTTGATTTACGCCCGGGATCATCGTGTGTGGCTCAATGCCGCCGGTCGCTGGCGGGACAAGGATCGCGTGGCCGTGCAGGCGCAATGGCGGCGCCGGCCCGGGGCCGATGACTGCTACTTCGATCTGGTGCTCCACTGCGCCCGGCGCCAGGGATTGCTGACGCGGCGTTTTCGCCAGCAACAGGTGCCGCGTCAGGCACTGCAATCGTGGTTGCAACGCAGCCGCTATCAGCAGGCCATGGCCGCGTTCATCGCCTGGCGCGATAGTCCCCACTGGCGCGATCTCTGCCGCACGCCGGGTCTGGTGTGCGACAAGGGCAACTGGCATTACGATGCTGTGGCCGGTCGCATGGCGGTGCTGGCCATCCTGCAACAGGGGCAGCCCTGGCAGTGGCGACGCCTGCCCGATTTGATCGCCGCTATTTATGAGCAACAGCCTGATTTTCTGCGCCCGGACGGCAATTATCACACCTGGTACGTGCGGGAAGCTGGGGGGGAGTATCTGCATGGCTTCGAGAACTGGCATCAGGTCGAGGGACGTGTGCTTGGCTTTCTGTGGCAGCAGCCGTTACACTATTTGGGCGTGATCGCCTGGAATGCAGAGGGCGAGCTGTGGGCGTTGAGTGATCGAGGTTATGCGTGGTTGCACAATGCCCCGGAACCAGAACTCCCGCCTGCTCCGGCTATTATCGTTAGCGACGATTTCTACGTTGAGTTGCCGCCGCTTACCCCGCTGGTGGAACGATTTCGCGTGGCGCGATTTGCCTTCTGGCAGGCCAGCACACCGCACTTTCGTTACCGCATCACTCAGCGCAGCCTGAAACGCGCCGCGCGTTGGGGCATCAGCCCCCAGCGCATTGCCCGTTATCTGGCACGCGTCAGCCAGGGGCAGGCATCTCCCCGCGTACTCGAGGCACTGAACCATTTCCGGACACTCTCATGACCCTGATATTGCTTTTCTTTATTCCCATCCTGATGTTGGTTGTGGTGGCCAACATGGGCGAGACCGCGCTGCTGTTCCGTCGTGTAAGCTATGGCCTGTTGCTGCTTATCAGCGGCCTGGTGACGGCAGGCGGTGTGGTCCTGCTGACGGTCGATACTTCGCAACTGTCAGGGTTGTCAGCCTCTCAGATCCCCCTGCTGCCCGCCGAGATGGCAGTGCGGCTGTTGATCGTGGGTTTGCTGGCCCTGG
>JAJRXO010000334.1 GCA_024276255.1 Chloroflexota bacterium
TCTCGTATGTGTAGCCGCGCAGGGCTAATTCTTCATAACCAGCCTGCAAAAGCAAGCTTTGCAGCGCAGCATCTTGATGATTGATATGCAGGGTGAAACGGCTGACCTGGCGGGCAAGGAGCTCGTTGGCCGCCCGTTGCAACAGCCAACGCCCCAGTCCCTGGCGTCGATGTTCTTCGGCGACAAAGAGATAATCCAGCGAGGCCGTGGTGATCTGGCTGCGCTTTGAGAGTTCGGGCAGGGCGCTGATCTGAATATGGGCTACCGCCATATGCTGGTAATGCAACCAGAACTCAATCTGTTCGACCCCGGCACTTCGCCATTGCAGGCGCAGGCCGGGCAGGCGGGGCAGGGTTTCGGGTTGGGGCCAAAGCAGACGCTTCTCGTACATCAACCACCGATCCCGCAACTGATAGCCGGCCTCGCCCAACGCCCGCAACACATCCAGGCGATCACCGGGCAACCAGCCGCGACCGGCCAAACGATGGGCATAGCCGGTTTCGGGCGCGAAGGCCGTCACCTGGTGCACTCCCTGACGTTGAAAATAACGATCCACCGCCTGCAACAGGGAGTGGATCACAGCGATGGATGCATCGGGGGCGATCTCCAGCATACGCAGCCAGCCCTGCGGGGGTTCGGGATCGAGATATGCGCCCGAGACCACGGCCTGCGCCAGGCCCAGCACCCGAGAGCTGCTCACAGCCACCAGCCATCCGGCAGGATCCGGCCGCAGCCTGAGATCAGCGGCGCCGTTGTCGTTGAGGACTGTGGTCTGAAATTCGACCGGATGCAGCGGCCAGCAATAGGGCAACTGACTCGCTCGCTGATTCAACAGGGCGCACGCAGCTTCCCAATCGCGGGGCCGCAAGACACGCACCTGGATCATGCAATCCCTCCCAGGCTCTGTACCGCGGAAACCAACATCCATATGCCCGCCGCCACCAATAACACGGCCGAAAAACGCAACCATTGCCGTTGCCTGCTCAGCGAACCGGCCCGGCCGACCAGAACCGCCAGCACCACCTTGCTGCCGATGAGCAGCACATAAAAGCTGATGATAAAAGCCAGGGCCCAGACCGGCATCTGGCGCCAGGCGTGAATCACGGTAGGCGCTCCCACCGTCAGCCAAAACAGGTAGGGATGCGGGTTGAGAAAATTGACCAGGGCTCCATGCAGTAGATCCTGGCCAGCGCTGGGGGGTGGCGTGGATTCAAACTGCCGGGTGGCCTGCCGCCAGGCATCGAATGCCAGCCATAACACAAAAAGACCCCCGAACCCCAGCAGGATCGTGATCCAGGTAGCGGGCAAACGTCCCACCATAAAAATAGCCAAAGCAACGATGGGAATGTCCGTAAGCAGGGGTGCCAGGGCCACGCGTATGCCGCTGGCCTTGCCATGTTGCAGGCTGCGCTGCAACAGGAGGGCCAGCAAGGGGCCGGGCGCAATGCCTGCGCTCAGACCCAACGAGAGGCCGAGTAACACATATGTCATAAAAATGCTCTCCGGGAGCGCCATCTGTGGCCGCACTGGGACTGCCCCGATTGTATCATCGCTGCCGGGCCATGAAAAATCGTAGGATAGGGCAGGTATTTTCCGGCAATGGCTCTAATCGCTGACCGAGTAAAACCCATCGTTTTCTATGATCCGGACTCCACGGAAATGCAGGGAAAGCATTCCGATGGGAAGTGCCGACGCTCACCGGCCCTGAGCTCAGCCAACAGCTGCCACAGATCGTGGCACTGGCTACGCAGATATGCCACATCAATGCCCTGACAGGTATCGGGCAGACGTTGCAGTTTGCCTGTTGCACGGGCGAACATCTTATCAGCCCCCTGCCAGTTCTGTTTTTGTATGTGATGCAGGGCAATTGCCAGTTGCAAGATGCCCTGATACAAAAGACGACAGGGCCTGTCTTCGGCCCGCCAGGCTTCTTCCAGGGCATCATGGCAACGATAGTAAGCGCCCTGATTGAAAAGCCGCAGGCCTTCTAGCAGCAGAGGTGGGGGAGGATCGCTGCATCCGGGCAGGGAAGGCGGCGGGGCAGTATTTCGGGAAACGAGATGCGGCAGGTTTTTCAGCAGACGACCTCTGGTCCACACTTCTGTGGCTCCAGCAGCCAATACCTGTTCGCGAGCAGACTCGTTGACATGAGGCACGAAGCCCACAATGGGCATGTCCCGCGTCCACTGACGGGCCAGTGTGATCGCCTGCTTTACATCGGAGGAATCGGGGGCCCCGGCATCCACCAGCATCAATCGCGGGCCATGCCGCAGAGCTGGCAGCAACTGAGCAACCTGCGAGATGATGAGGACACGTACGCCTAGCAGTCTGGCCACCTGCTCAATGCGCAGGGTCAGCATCATATCCCGGGTATAAGCGAGTATCACGGGTTCTGGATTCATAACGCGCGGACGCCCCGACGGTACAAGCGCGGGGCGTCGCAGGACTGAGTGTGCTTACTGGCCTTCGACAAAGTTCTGGCCCCAGCTAAGAGGATAACGCATTTTCAGGGGCGTCCCCACCTGATACACTGCCTGAGCCAGGACTTCGGGCTGGCCGGGCCGGTAGATCTGCACCAGGAAAAGCTGGCCTTTCTGATTGTTGCGGGTGCGGAACAATTGCTGCCCGCCGCCA
>JAJRXO010000335.1 GCA_024276255.1 Chloroflexota bacterium
CACCTTTGCCGGTCGGCGGACTGACGCCATTCAGATAATAGTCACTTTCACCGATCTTTATCCCTGGAGGTCAGGCAATGAAATGTTCGCAAAATAGACAGAGCCACAAACGCAGTTGCGGTGGCTGCCTGTGGCGGATGCTCAGCCTGGTCATCGTCGCCGCCATCATTGCCCTGATCAACGATCGCTTTCTGAAAGCACCCGCCCCCGAAGGCGATGAACCTTTTCCACAAATCGAAACAGCACCCGCGACCGCGACCGAACCGCCGCCCCCGCCTACCGTAACCGACGATCTCACCCGTATCCAGGGCATTGGCAGCGTATTTGCGCATAAGCTGCGAGACGCCGGCATTAGCACCTTTGCCCAACTGATTGCCGCCAGCGATGACGAACTCGACGCCATTATACAGCCGCAGCGTTTCCAGAAACTGAATTACGACAATTGGCGGCAGCAGGCCGCCATACTCAGTCAGCAGCCGCCTTCTCCAGCAGTCGACGACCTCACCCGTATTCAGGGCATAGGCAACGTATTTGCCCGCAAACTGCAGGACGCCGGCATCAGCACCTTTGCCCAGCTGGCGGCCCAAAGCCCTGAACATCTGGCGGCCATCTGCCAGGCGCCCGACTGGCGCAAACCCGACTATCAAAGCTGGATTTACCAGGCACAAAAGCTCAGCCAAGGCTCCGAACCATCCTGATCATGCGACGCATATTGGCGCTGGTGGTAGGGGGAGCGCTCGCCCTGCTGGGCGGGTGTCGTTCCGCGCCTGCCGTGACCCCGGTTACGGCCACTCACACCGCCTCGCCAACCTACACCGCCACGCCCGCCCCACTGGCTGCCATCGCGCCCACGCCAACCCGCCAGCCTGGCCCCACCAACTCACCGCACCCCCCCACCTCCGCGCCCACGGGCGCCCCTGCCCCCACAACCACCATCCCGCCCTCCTTTCCCCCCGCCGTAGAGCTACAGCCCTGGTTGCGTATCCCCGCCCAGATCACCCATCTCAGCGCCGCACCCGACGGCAGCGGACGTCTCTTCGTCACCGAAAAACAGGGACGGGTGCGCATCATCAAGGAGGGCCAGCTGCTGGCAGAGCCATTTCTCGACATCCGATCTCGGGTCGACGCGACTGCTTCCGAACGCGGCTTGCTCAGCATTGCCTTTCCGCCTGATTATGCGCAAAGCAACGTGTTTTATGTAAATTACACGGCCAAAGACGGGGACGGCGACACCATCATCGCCCGCTATCACGTGAGCGATGATCCCGATCTCGCCCTGGCCGAAAGCGAGGAAATCATACTCCGCATCGACCAGCCGGCAGCCAATCACAATGGCGGCCAATTGCAATTCGGGCCCGATGGTTACCTTTACATCGGCATGGGCGACGGGGGCCGCGCCAATGATCCCTGGGACAATGCCGAAAACCTGAGCAGTTTGCTGGGCAAGATGTTACGCATTGACGTACGTGTACCGCGGGGATACAGGATCCCCGCCGACAATCCCTTTGTTGGCAACCCCCAGGCCCGGCCGGAGATCTGGGCCTATGGCCTGCGCAATCCCTGGCGATTCAGTTTTGATCGCCAAACCGGCGATCTATACATCGCCGATGTGGGCCATAATCTCTGGGAAGAGATCGACTTCCAACCCGCGAACAGCGCCGGGGGAGAGCACTATGGCTGGGACACGACAGAAGGTTTTCATTGCTTCGAACCGGAAGAGGATTGTGACATGACCGGCATCACCCTGCCGGTGGCCGAGTACGGCCATGACCACGGCTGCTCGATCACAGGCGGGGCAGTCTATCGCGGCCAGGCCCATCCTGCCTGGTGGGGCACTTATTTCTTCGCCGACTTTTGCAGCGGTGAGATCTGGGCCCTGCGCTCCCTGCCCGATCAGGGATGGACCATGTCTGTTGTGGCCACAACGGAGCTGAATCCCGCCTCGTTTGGCCTGGATGCCGATGGCGAATTATATATCCTCGATCTCGACGGTGAGATCATGCAATTGCAGGAAGCGAAGCCATGACACAATACACACAGCGCAGCCCAATTGCCAGTCGATTCAGTCAACTCCACATCAGCCCCGCCCAGTTTCTCGACCGCCATCCCATTCCGCCTGAGGTCATTTTTCTCAGCACGGCTTTGATCGTAGGCCTGGGCACGGGGGTCGGTGCGGTGGCATTTCGCTATCTCATTCAACTGGTGGCCTGGGTGGGCTATGTGTGGATACCCTCGGTAACGACGGCCTGGGGCAAAAGCTACGCCGTGCTTGTACCGGCGGTGGGCGGGCTCATGGTGGGCCTGCTGGTGTATTATTTTGCTCGTGAAGCAAAAGGCCACGGCGTCCCCGAGGTCATGGAAGCCGTGGCCCTGCGCGGCGGCCGCATCCGGCCCGTGGTGGCGGTGATCAAATCGCTGGCCAGCTCGCTGTGCATCGGCAGCGGGGGCTCGGTAGGCCGCGAGGGCCCCATCGTGCAGATCGGCTCCGCCATCGGCTCCACCGTGGGACAATGGCTCAACCTGTCTGATGCCCGTATCAGCAACCTGGTGGCCTGCGGGGCGGCAGCCGGTATTGCCGCCACCTTCAACGCCCCAATTGCTGGCGTCCTCTTCGGCATGGAGATCATCCTGGGCGGACGTTTTGGGGTTCGCTATTTCAGCTCGGTCGTCGTCGCCGCAGTGGCCGCCAGCGTAGTGTGCCGGATCACCTTTGGCGATACACCCGGCTTTGTAATCCCATTTGAATATGGCCTTAAAAGCCTGTGGGAATTCGCGTTTTATCCGATTCTTGGCGTGTTGGCGGCCCTGGTTGCTGTGGCATTTGTGCGCGGTTTATATGGTTTCGAAGACGCCTTCGAGGGCTGGAAAAGCGTACCGGAATGGTTCAAACCGGCCGTCGGCGGCATCCTCCTGGGCCTGGTCGCCCTGGCCTATCCCCATGTCACGGGGATCACCTGGCAGCAAACCCCGCAGATATACAACGTGGGCTACACTGTGATCGAAGAAGTCCTTACCCACAACACCACCCTACAATTTGCCTTGGTGTTATTGGTTCTGAAGCTGCTCGCCACCAGTCTTACGTTGGGCTCTGGCGGCTCGGGTGGTATTTTCGCTCCCTCCCTGTTCATGGGCGCCATGTTGGGAGCGGCCTTTGCGCTGATGCTCAATCGCCTGCCCCTGGGATTCAACGTCCTGCCCGGCGCCTACGCGCTGGTTGGCATGGCAGCCGTCTTTGCGGCCAGTGCACACGCCCCCGTGACTGCGGTCATCATCCTGTTTGAACTCACCGGCGATTATCGGGTGATCCTGCCCTTGCTGCTCACCGTGGCTGTAGCCACCGTCCTGGCCCACCACCTCCTGCACGGTGAATCGATTTACACCCTGAAACTGACCCGTCGCGGAGTACGCCTGGCCGGAGGTCAGGACGTGGATGTGCTGGAAGCGGTCTTCGTGGGCGAAGTAATGGATATGAATCCCCCCACCGTGCCCGATACCATGAACCTGGCGGATTTCCATACCTATTTGTTCCGCAGCCATCATCATGGCGTGGCTGTGCTGGATCAGAATGGGGCACTGGTGGGAGTGGCATCACTGCAAGATCTGGAACGGGCCATGCAACAACCGGGCTGGGAACAGCGGTTGGTTCGCGATGTCATGTCGCAAAAGTTGCTCACGGTCACACCCGATCAAACCATTGGCACGGCCCTCAAATTACTGGCCCGCCGTGATATTGGCCGTCTGCCTGTGGTCGACAGATCGGATTCCAAGCATTTGCTGGGGCTGATTCGTCGTACCAGCATTGCCCGCGCCTACCAGCTGGGAGTATTGCGCCGTGAAGATCTGCAGGATCGGGCTCAGCAGATTCGCTCGCAGCAACGCAAAGGCGACGCCGAATTCGTCGAACTGGTGGTACAGCCGGGCTCGCAGGCCGCGGGTCAGCTGGTGCGTGATCTGCAATTACCGAAAGAATGTTTGCTCACAACACGACGGCACCATGATCGGATGCATATCCTGCACGGCAACGATCGTTTGCAGGCGGGAGATGTCGTAATCGCTCTGTGTACGCCGGAAGCGATTTACGATGTGCGCAAGCTGTTCCAGTAGCTTCTTCACAACCGCAACCATTTTCGTATCGAGCCGGTCAGCAGTATAATGGGGTCTGTGCCTGTGGCGGCGCTCCATGCAGCAGTGTGGCATACGCCGCTGATCCGGCTAAAAGATCGTTTATCTACCAGCCGAAGGATGCAGTCATATGTCGCCAAGCTACCGTGTGCTCATCGTCGACGATGAGCACAATATGCGCTTTACGTTACGCGCTATTTTACAGGAACTGGGATATGAGGTACACGTAGCGCCCAATGCGCAGAGTGCGCAACAGAAATTGCAGGCACAGCATTTTGACATCATGCTGCTGGATGTGCGTCTGCCCGGCATGACGGGACTGGAGTTGCTGGCCGAGGTACGTCGCAGACATCCTTTCACCGCGGTGATCATCATCACGGGCTATGGCACCGTGACCCAGGCCGTGGCTGCCATCCGTGGCGGAGCCGTGAATTTTCTGCAGAAACCTGTTTCACCCTACGAGATCAACGAAGCCCTGGAAACAGCGTTGCAAAACCCCCTGGCGCCGCCGGCAGATATGACCTACGACGATCTGCTGGCGATCGCCAGCCACTGCCTGCAGCGTGAGGAGTGGAGAGCTGCGCAACTTGCCATCCAGCATGCGCTCACGAGCGATCCTGCCCGCCACGAGGCTTACAGCCTGCTGGGGGCGTGGCACGAACTGCGGGGAGATGAAAAGCTGGCACAACGGTTCTTCGGGATTGCTCATTGGCTGCGGGAAGACGCCCCCCTGCCCGCCACGCCGCAAAGTCAGCCTGCTATCGCGGATATCGATCAGGAAGGCGCGGCATGACAACGACTCGCTATGTGATCGTGGTGGGCTGCGGCCGCCTGGGGGCATTGCTGGCCACTCGCCTCAGCCAGGCAGGGCACAGCGTGGTGATCATCGACTACAACGAAGCCAAACTGGCCAAGTTGCCCGCCGATTTCAGCGGTTATCGTATGCAGCAGGACGCCACCGAAGCGGAAACATTGCGCCAGGCCAAAGCCCACCGCGCTGATTTCGTGATCGCCGCCACCAATAACGACAATGTCAATCTTATGGTAGCGCAGATCGCCAAGGTGATCTTCAATGTACCCCATGTGATGGCGCGCGTCTTCAACCCCGCCCGCGAAGCCATTTATCGTGAGCTGGGTATCGATGTTATCTGTCCTACCAAACTCTCTGCCGATCTCTTCCTGGAGGTCGTCCACGCTACTACATCTGCCAGACCATGAAAGTTTTGCTCATTGGCGGCGACAAGACCTGCTATTATCTTGCCCGGCGCTTCATTGCCAAGGGCTATCATGCAGTCATCATCACCCGTGATGCAGAACAGGGGCGACAACTGGCACGACGCTTGCAGGCAGTGGTTGTGCTAGGCGACGGCACCGACCCGCAGATACTGGATGAAGCAGGCGTGCGGCAATGTGCGATCGTGATGGCCTTGCTGCCTCACGATCACGACAATCTCGTCGCCTGTCAGCTGGCCAAAGAGATGTTTGCCGTGCCCCGCACTGTGGCGCTGGTACATGATCCCGAAAACGTAGATGTGTTTCGCCAGCTGGGGGTGTCGGTGGCCGTGTCGGTGGCAGGCCTGCTGGGGCAGGTGATCGAGGAGCAGATCGGCTACGAGGAGATCATCAATCTGGCCGAGCTGGCGCACGGCCAGCTGTCGATTAACGAGATCTCGCTACTCAATGGCGCTCCCGCCATCGGCCAGTACCTGCGCGATCTGCGCCTGCCCGATCAGTCATTGATCGCGGCCGTAATTCGCGACAACCGCGCCCTGATCCCTCGCGGTGACACCCGGCTGCAGGTCAACGATCATCTCCTGCTGGTCACACGGCCCGATACGCACAGCGAGGTGCTGCGTGTGCTCATGGGTGATGAGGCATGATACATTATCACCACTGGTTGGGGCAACGCTATCGTCTGATCCTGGGGTACACCGGCTCCATCTGGATCGTCATCGGCCTGCTCATCCTGTCGCCCCTGCTGGCCCTGCCGTTTTTTCGATCGGAGATCACCGGCGCCCCGGCATTTGTCGTGCCGGGCCTGGTGTTGATCGTGCTGGGGGCGCTGCTGGGCTGGCAACTGCCGCGACACCAGGCTTCCACGCTCAGCCTGGCCGAAGGCTCGGTGATCGTCGTTTTTACCTGGCTGACCGCGGTCATTGTGGGGGCTTTGCCCCTCATGAGGGCAGCGCATCTCAACTTTACCCAGGCCATCTTCGAGGCGACGAGCGGCTGGACCACAACCGGCCTCTCGGTTATCGACGTGGAGAGCGCCTCCCGGCTGGTGCTGCTCTATCGCAGCGTGATGCAGTTGGCCGGTGGCGCCGGGCTGGCCATCATCATGCTTACGGCCCTGACCGGCCCCGTGGGCATGGGCTTGAGCACGGCCGAAGGCCGCAGCGATCAACTGGCCCCCCACGTGCGGCAATCGGCAGCCATCGTCCTGGAGCTGTATTCGGGCTATGTCATTGCCGGTATCCTGGCCTTGCGACTGGCCGGCATGCGCTGGTTCGATGCCATCAACCATGCGTTCGCCGCCCTCTCAACAGGCGGATTCTCCACCCATGCTGATTCTATCGGCTATTTCGACAGCACAGCCATCGAAGCCGTGACCATCGTGCTCATGTTGCTGGGTACCATCAACTTTCTCACCAGCTACGCGGCCGTGCGGGGCCGCTGGCGCGTGTTATTGCGTAACAGCGAGATGCACGTGCTGTATTTCCTGTTGGCCCTGGCCATTCCATCTCTGCTGTTCGGGGTCACCATTCATCTCTACCCCACCATCGGCAAAGCCCTGCGGGTGGCCATTTTCGAAGCGGTTTCGGCGCTCTCCACCACCGGCTTTGCCACCGTCAGCTATCTGCCGTGGCCCAGCCTGGGATGGCTGGTACTGATCGGCCTGATGCTGATCGGCGGCGGCAGTGGTTCTACCGCCGGCGGCATCAAACAATCCCGCATCTATGTGTTGTTCAAGGCCATGCTGGCCGAGATCCGCCGCCCCCTGCTGCCCCGCAACACCATCCTGGAAATCAGCATGCGGCAGGGGGAAGAAAAACGCTTTCTCAGCACAGGGGACATCCGCACCGAAGCCTTGTTTGCCTTTCTACACCTGACCCTCTTCAGCCTGGGCGCTGGCGTGCTCACGGCCTATGGCTTCTCGCTTCGCGACAGCCTGTTCGAATACGCCAGCGCAATCAGCACCATTGGCCTTTCGGTGGGCGTCACCTCGGCCCATGCTCCCGGCGGTGTTCTGTGGGTGCTCAGCGCCGGCATGTTTCTGGGCCGGC
>JAJRXO010000336.1 GCA_024276255.1 Chloroflexota bacterium
GGTGAGCCTTCGAGATCAATGAGCACGGGGATAAAATGATGGTATCCATCTACCTTGTGCCGCAAACGATGCCGCAATTGATAGAGCAGCGAAGTCTTGCCGATACGCCGGGGGCCGTGCAGGATCAGGCTGTTTCGGTACAACGCGGTCTCCACCTTGTTCAACAATGCTCGTCGGCCATAAAACATATCGGCGTCACGAATGGGAGTACCGGCCACGTAGGGATTGAAACGGCGCTCCATGGCCTTGCGGCGCGTGGCAAAGCGGTCCATGATGCGCCGTCCACCCAGCGCCAACAACACCAGCCCCAGCGTCGTCAGGACAATCGTCAGCAATGCCTGCAGTCCGGCAGCAAATGCCTGCCGTACGCCGTCATATCGGGCGATTCCCCCATCCCCGGTCTCCCGTACCGTGCTGGCGCTGGTTTGCACCATATTGACAAACCGGCTGCCGGGCAGGCCATCGAAACGCATGGATGTGCTCAAGGCCTGAGGGGAATATCTTGCCGCCAGCGGAGGCGCACCCCACACCAGCCACGCTGCCAGTAGAATCACAACGAGGGAAAAATAGATACTTTTCATCAGCCGCAATAATGCGAATCACCAGGTCGCCGGCATAAACAGCCTGTCGGTCAGGGGGAGACGGGGGTAAAGCAACTATATCATAACCGTCCATGCTGTCAAATGACCCTCAGCCAGGGGTGCGTCCCCAAAAGATGGCAGGTTTGCTCAGGTTCCTCCAAGTGTGCAGCCCAGACCAGGTCCGTATTATCGCGGCCCACCTCCGCCGGGGGATGATGTCCCCCCGGCTCCGCAACTGCGCCCCATGAATGGGGCTTCACCCTTCGCCACCACGAACAAGCCGGGTTCACCCGGCGCCGTTTCGAAGCCCTGCGATTCATCGCTGGGCGTTCTCCGGCAAATGGCTCCTCACATGGCGGATGGCAATGCACTCGCCAAGATTCTGGGACACACCCACCGCCAGGCCCCCTAATCGACCTGAAACGGATCAGCGACTCCGGCGAATATCTGATCCAGGATCTGCATCTCGCGGCGCTGAATGGTGTGCAAAAACTCCTCGGCCCGGCCCATATGCTTGAATGCGGCATACCCGCGTTCGAGAAAGCCTTGCAATTCATGCCAGCCGGCGCGCAGGGCCGGCCCCCGCGCCCGGCGCAGGGTCCAGCCCACAAAAGGCAGACGCACCAGGCGGTCGATGCCGCGACCGATTTCCACGATCATGTCGATCTGCAAGTTGCGGGCCTGATAATTATCGCAGATGCGATAGGCTTCAGCGTAGAGCTGCGGGGTGATGCGGTGTTCGACCCCCAGTTGCTGTACCAGCACCTCCAGCAGCGCGGCATCCAGCAGCTCGGTGAGCTCATGCAGGGCGATGGTCTGGCTGAGGGTTTGCAGGACGCTGGCAGGAAGAAACCGATTCAGAAAATCGTGCATGCGTTGCATGTCGGTATTCCGTTGACTGAAATCCCGCGGGGCATACACGTCGCTGAGGAAGAAACGACATGCCGGTCCGAAACGCTCGCTGGCCAACAGATCGGCATGCGTGTTGGCCAGACGCTGCGCCTGCCACGCACGCAATATAGCCAGTTGCGGACTCAACTCACCTCCGGCAACCGGTTGATGACTGAACTCCTGACGCCGGCGTAGCCGCAGGATGATTTCGGCGGCATGTTTGGGGTTCACAAATTCGGGCATGATCGATACGCCTCCATAGCGGCCCGCACCCTGGTGCAGAGGACGATGCGCGCCACCAGGCCAGATTGTGGACATCTCGAATCGTTTCAGGGAGCTGTTTAATTGTACCCGGCCTGTCAACCAGCGTAAAGCACTCATCATCCCTCAATCAAATAGCCCACACAGGGAATAACGTGTATAATCATCGAACTTTGCTCGAGCCGGCTGCCCATCGCCGGCGGCGGGCGATCATTACTGAGGAGTAACAATGACCCTGCAAACACCAGACTGGGTGAAAGACGCCATTTTCTATCAAATCTTCCCCGATCGGTTTGCCCGCAGCCCGCGCATAAACCACCCCCGCGGCATCCAGTTCAAGCCCTGGGGCAGCCCGCCTGCCGAACAGGGCTTCCAGGGCGGCGATCTCTACGGCATCGTCGACCATCTGGACTATCTGCAAGAATTGGGCGTCAACGCCCTTTACCTCAACCCCATCTTTGCCTCGGCAGCCAATCACCGTTACCATACCTTCGATTATATGAAGGTGGATCCGCTGCTGGGGGGCGACGCGGCCCTGCGAGAACTGCTCGACAGCGCCCATGCCCGCGGCATCAGGGTGATCCTCGACGGCGTGTTCAATCACGCCAGCCGTGGATTCTGGCCCTTCCATCACATTCTGGAAAACGGACCCAACTCCCCCTACATCGACTGGTTCCACATCTATGGCTGGCCCCTGCGCCCCTACCAAAACGATGCCGAGCATCCCGCCAATTACGCTGCCTGGTGGGATCTGCCTGCCCTGCCCAAGCTGAACACAGCCAACCCTGGCGTTCGTGACTACCTCATGCAGGTAGCGCGACACTGGATCGAGTTCGGTATTGACGGCTGGCGGCTGGACGTGCCATCGGAGATCGACGACGATGATTTCTGGCGTCAATTCCGCCGCGTGGTCAAAGA
>JAJRXO010000337.1 GCA_024276255.1 Chloroflexota bacterium
ATGAATGGCAACGATATTGGGGTGATCCAGTCGCGCCGCGGCCCGCGCTTCGAACAAAAAACGCTCGACCAGCTCATGATCGTTTTGCAATCGCGGATGCAGTATCTTCAGCGCCACCGGCCGTTCCAGCCGCTGATGATAGGCCAGATAGACTATAGACATGCCGCCGCGGCCGATCTCGCGTTCAATGCGATAGGGGCCGAGGATGTCGCCTGGTGCAAACATCGTGTTCAGGTGATCTTGTGCCCGGCCAGCCAATCGTAGCCGATGTCTGGATCGTCGTGGGGAATGCGGCCCTCGTCTGCGGGGTCGTACGTCTTGCTGGTGATGTACAGCATGTGCGCTTCGGCGCTGAGCACCTTATATCCATGAGCCACCCCCGGCGGGATGCGCAGCACGATAGCTGGATAGTTGTCGCCCATGTACAATTCCATCAATTCGCCACGGGTCGGGCTATCCGGCCGCGTGTCGTAGAGCGCCACTTTAATATTGCCGATGGGGCAATACCACCAATCGACCTGATAGCGATGAACGTGCCAGGCCTTGATGACGCCCTGAAAATTGCGGGCGTGGCTCCACTGGCCAAAACCCTCGGAGAAAAAATCGTCAGTCACCCGTATCACCTCGCGGAAAAATCCCCGCGGATCGGCATGGGTGACGAGCTCTTTGATGATGACGTCGTGAATCTGTCCGGTGATGTTATTGGTGTATGGCATGGGGCAACCAGTCTGACAAGGGTTTATTGCGGGTAAACCAGCACCCGCCGCGGGGCGATTTTGAGGATCTGGCGATTCTCTTTGCCCTCCAGCTCGGCCGGAGCCAAACCACCATAATAGCGATCCTTTCCGGTATAGCGTCGGGCAAGGGCATCGATATGGGCGTAGTTTTCGTCCTTGACGATCTCCACCACCTCACCGCGAACATCCATCCAGCGGAAAGGGTTTTCAGGATCGAGCACGGCCAATGCCACATGAGGATTGCGGTGGACGTTGTTGATCTTACGCCGTCCCTCGACCGTGTTCACGAGAATATACTCGCCATCCCACGAAAACCATACGATGGTGTTTTCGGGATAGCCTTGAGGTGAGATGGTGGTAAAGACTGCGTAAATCGGCCTTTCGGCGAGATCAAGGTGAGTTTCGGGGATACTTACAGGCACAGGTTGTACTCCGTGATAGTGGTGTCGCCTGACAATTGCTGTCAAAGCGCGTGATAGCAGTATAATGCAAAATCCATATAAAATCATCCTCACGAGCCCCCACTGATTCATCCATGGTACGAATCCGCTTTTTGGCCCTGCTGGCATGGCTGCTGACGCTGCTCGCTGCCTGCACCCCGGCCCCCACACCGGCCCCGACATCGTCTGTCAGCTCCACGGCCACACCCAGCCCAACCGCAACCCGACTGGTGGTCACCCCGTCGCCGGCAATTGCATCCCTCACGCCCACAGCCACCCCGTCCGCACCCCGGCCACAAACAGTCGTTCCCCCCACCCCTGTGCCCACGCCCGGGCCCACCGTGGCCCCGGATGTGGCCCTGCGCTACGTGAAAGTGCGCCGCAACGACGTGCTCTCCACCATCGCCGCCCGCTACGGGGTCAGCATAGACGACATCCTGGCGTACAATCAACTGGCCGATCCCAATCAACTGGCTGTGGGGCAGGGCCTGATCATCCCCTATCACACGCAAAAATACACGCCCGCCCGGATCATCATCGCCGATCGCGAGCTGGTTGACGGTCCTGCCTATCTCGACTTCGATGTTGCGGCCTTTGTGCAGCAACAACCGGGGTTTTTGCGCCGATATCGCACACGTGCAGGCCGCAGCGGCGCCGAGGTGATTGAGCGCCTGGCCCGGCAATACAGCGTGGGGCCGCGGGTGCTGCTGGCCCTGCTGGAAGCGCGGGGCGGCTGGCTGACCCGTGACGATCCGCAGGGGATGGCCCGCGCCCGGCCCATGGGGCATCTGGCTGGCGCTGAGGGCCTGTGGGCGCAGGTGGAGTGGGCGGCCGACACCCTGAACCGCGGCTTTTACGGCTGGCAGGACCGCGGGGAGACGGCGATCCGCTTCCGCGGAGGCCGGATTCTGCGGGCTGCGCCGGGCCTGAACCCGGGCACGGTGGCCCTGCAGGTCATGCTGGCGCAGGATGTGTCGCCGGAACAATTGGCCGATGAATTGCGGGCGTTTTCAGACGCCTACCAGCGTCTGTTCGGCGCCCCGCCCCCCACCGATCCAACGCCGGCCCTGCCGCCGGGTCTCGAGCAACCCTATTTGCAATTACCGTGGCAACACAATCAGTGGTGGTATTTCACAGGGGGGCCGCACGGCGGCTGGGGCAGCGGCAGCGGCTGGGCCGCCCTCGATTTCGTGCCCGACACCCCGTCCGTGGGCAGTTGTGGCCCTCTGGAAACCTGGGCCGTGGCCGCGGCGCCCGGTGTGGTCGCTTACAGCGCTGATGGCGAGGTACTGCTGGATCTCGATGGCGACGGCGACATCCGCACGGGCTGGGTATTGCAGTATCTGCACATCTCCGATCGCCCTGCCGAAGGCACCTGGCTGCAGGCTGGCGACAGGGTGGGACGGCCCTCCTGTGAGGGCGGCATCGCCGCGGAAGCGCACCTGCATTTTGCCCGGCGCTATAACGGCGTATGGGTGGCGGCCGGGGGGGCGATCCCCATGGAGCTGGACGGATGGCAGGCGCATGGCAGCTTTGAATACGAAGGCACCCTCACCCGGGGAGGACGCCCGTCCCGCACGGCCTGTGATTGCCGCCAGCGAGGGTTGAACGGTATCGTATGGTAATCATGCCTGACATCACGCCGCGAAACTTGCGGGACATCCCGAGTCCTGCGCTATAATGCAGGCTACTTCCTTCCTGTTCTGCCGGCAACAGCCCTCATGACCGCCCCCAACACCACCTTCTCAATCCCCGCCATCACACTCGATCATGTCCAGCAGGCATTGCGCCGACCGCGGCCGGGCCTGCGCGGGCAGGCGCTGATGGGGCCGCGGGCCAGACTGGATCCCGCCCTGTACGAGCGCGGATCCCGCGATTGTCGGCGGGCTGCTGTATTGTTGCTGCTCTATCCCTATCGGGATGAACTGCACACTGTGCTCACTGTGCGCCCGCAGCATCTGCCCCAACACCCGGGGCAGGTCTCATTTCCCGGCGGTTCCCGCGATGATGAATCCGAGTCGGTAGAACAGACTGCCCTGCGCGAGGCCCAGGAAGAGGTGGGCGTGGATCCGGCGCAAATCCAGACGCTGGGCAGGCTGACGCACATTTACATCCCCCCCAGCCATTTCTGCATCCAGATTGTGGTGGGCTATACGCCTCAACGACCGCAATGGCGTCTCAACGAAGCCGAGGTCAGTGAACTGCTGGAAGTGCCGCTCCGCCATTTTCTGGATCGCCGCAACTGGCGGAGCGAAATGCGCACCCTGCATGGTGAGACACGACGCATCCCCTACTTTGCCGTGGGCCGACACAAGGTATGGGGGGCGACCGCCATGGCCCTGGCTGAATTTATCACCATGCTGGATGAAATCCTGCGCCAGCCCCAATAAAAAACCCCCGACTGGGGAGCCGGGGGTGTAAATATCAGGCCTGCGGCAATTTCAGCCGGTGTTGCGCATGCCGATCACCACGGGAATGGTCTTGAGCAGGATCTCAAGATCAAGCCAGAACGAGCTGTTTTCAATGTACTTCAAGTCCCAGCGTACGATTTCGGGGAAGGGGATGCTGCTGCGGCCGTTGATCTGCGCCAGGCCGGTAATGCCGGGCAGAACCGATAACCGGGGCAGATACCAGTCATAGTAGGCTTCCACCTCGTAGTCCATGGAGGGTCGCGGGCCTACTAGGCTCATGGTGCCATTGAGGATGTTGAAAAGCTGCGGTAACTCATCCAGGCTTGTGCGTCGTAACAGGCGTCCTACACGTGTGATCACCCGTCCGTTGCCCGTGGGTTTGAGCACGCCGCCATTGCTGCGGGGCCCCTGTGTGATCTCGCCGCGAATCACCTGCTGGGCATAGCGTTTATTGTCCTCATTGTGCTCAGCGCCCACCACCATGGAACGAAACTTATAGAATTTGAAGACCTGGCCGCCCAGGCCAACGCGTTTCTGAATGATCAGGGCCGGCCCGCCGTCATCGATCTTGATGGCAAGGTAGATCAGGAGCAGCAGGGGCGACAACAACACCAGCAACGCACCGGCAACCAGGATGTCGAATGCCCGCTTGGCCAGCCGATAGGAAGTCGGCAAAACGGCAGGCGGGACAACAAGTGTGGTAGGCGCAACCTGAAAATGGGGAGCAACGGTAGACTGCAAGGCAGAGCTCACAAGACGGGTGTTACTGGTGATCATATCGGCATCATTCCTTGTCATGGGAGATCACTCTCCCGGGCGGCGGTAGGGGATGAGGACATCCAATAAGTCAGTGTCAACTGGGGGCGGGCTAGAGGATTTACATATTGCGAAGAAGCAAACGCATATTGCACGCGGGCTTCATCGAACGCTTTGAGGATCAGGCCGTGCTGGCTTTGCGGGTCGTACAGCCATTCCTGAACGAGTGCCGTCACATCCCAGTTGTAAAAACGCTGGATGTCCTGCACTATTTGCTGGCTGCGAGGCAGGGCCTCGCGGTCGTCGGGGATGGCGTTGGCGCCGGCTTGCTGCCACGGTTGAGTCGCCGTGGCCATCTGCCAGCTGACCTCCGTCTCCGACCAGGCGCGATTGATTCGATATACCCCTACAACTGCCGGATTGTCGTTGCTCTGGCTGAGCGCGTACAAACTCAGGGTTGCCTGCACGAGATGCGCATTGGGGGGGACAGCAGAAAGGTCGAAGGAGAGGAGCGGCGCCATAATATCAGGCTGGCGCAAAAGCAGCCGGTCTAATTTACCATAATTTTGTGTGATATCCCAAGCGCTGAGATAGCTGTCAAACACTGCGTCAGGATTCTCAGGCCGGGCTTGAATCACAAGTTGTTGAGGTTCGGGCGTGGGCGGGGGATAGCGTTGGTTCTGCCGGGGCAGATAGTTGTTATAGTTCAGGCGCACGCGCGTGGGAGTGGCGGTGGGGGTAACGGTTGGTGAGGGAGGAACAGTGGGGGTGGAGGTGGCGGTGGGGGCCGGCGTAGCGGTGGGGGTAGCCGTGGCCCAGGGTTGCTGAACGCAGTCCACGTTGAGCACGTAGGAGCCGCTGCTGCCGGCGTAGCCATCGACCACGATCAGGTGATCTCCGGGAGGCAACTGCTCGACGATCATCGATGCATCGGCTGCATAGCAAAAGCCGGGATCGTCTTCGGAAAGCAGAAATAGATCAAGATCGTAGGTGTCGGTATAGCTCAGGGTGAGGGTGAGCGCCTGTGTGAATGAGGTTTTTAGGCGATAAAAATGCTCGGGGCCGGTCTCGGGCCAGTCGGGCCGACAGGCATAGCTGCTGATGGTGTTTTCGGCAGTGCGGGTGTCGGCGCTGTACGTGCCCTGGCAATAGGCGGGAGTGGCTGGCGGCGTCGGTTGCATGGGAGCAGCCACAACGTTGCGCCGGGGAAGGCTCATACCCAGCGCCAACAGGGCCAAAAACAACAAACTTGCCAGCCAGAAGGAAGCTGGAGAGGGACGGTTTTGTTGAAACATGAATCATTCAGCCCCGCCGAACCGCGTGTCCGGCGGGGCTGGGGTGTTTATTTCTGAATCAACGGCAGGTAGAGGGGTACTTGCGGAAGGGGTGTGGGAGTGGGTGTGGCAGTGGGAAGTGGATCGTGGCGGAAGTCCCAGGCGAACACGCTGTTGGCCTGCACTGAGACGAAGATCGAGCTGACGGGCTTGGCTTCGCCATAGCCGGGCGGCGGGGTTTCGCTGAGCATGTAGTTGGCCGGCTGCAGATCGCCGAAGCTATAACTACCATCGATGCCTGAGGTGGTGGTGTAATCGCCACCTACCGAGAGCACCAGCGTGGCGCCCGCCACTCCTTCGCCGCTGTCGTACTGATTATTGCCGTTATCATCGGCATAGACCACGCCCTCGATGGTGCCGGTGCTCGGCGTGGGCGTGGCAGTAGGCGCCGGTGTGGGGGTGTCGGTGGGGACCGGTGTGGCAGTAGGGGTGGGGGTGATCGTGGGGGTAGGCGAGGGTGTGGGCGTAGGCGTTACCTCGATGAATTCGGCCACTTTCTGCACATCCACAAAGTGAATGTACTCATCGCCATCCATTTCACCGTTGGGACCACGGGTGTCAATGAAGAAATCGGCCTGATGGTCCACCAACAGATTGTTGAAGTTACCGTCGTCGATCTTGAAGGTGGCCACCTTCCATTTGCCCGTGCCGGTTTTCTGCACGGCCAGGGTGCCCGCGGGCTGCTTGCCGGTGGCGGTAAGGCCGCCTGCCAATGCCAGGCCTGTGGACAGATCCCAGTCATTGATGGCGTAAACTTCCGCCGGCTTGGGACCGGTGACGGAATCGTAAATCAGGCTCCACTGATCGGTGCCATAGTCAAGATAGGTGACATTGATCACCACCTTGAAGGTACTCTCGGCCGGGGCACCGCTGCGGGCAAAGTAGGAATCGGCGGCATCGAATACAAAGCGATAGTTGCCCGAGGCCTGGTCGCTACGTCGAGCCACCATGCCGGGGTCAAGCTCGATCTGATCGCCCTGCTCGCCGAAATAGTTGAGCAAACCTGCGTCGTACAGCGCCTGCGAGAACGGATCCGCATTGTAATGCCAGGGTTTGTCCATCACACCGGTCCAGCCCGTGTTTTTAATGCGGGGATCATCGGTGACGGGGATGGTAACTGCGCCCTGGTCGGGGAGGTGCAATTGTTTGAGATAGAATTCGTAGTTGCCGTTGGTGGGCCAATCGTCACATGGGTCCGTATACATGGCGCCACTGATGCAGGGATTGCGGTGTTCCCGCATCATCGACCATATGCTGGGAGGCTCGCTCTCGCCGGGACGGAAGCCGGTGCCGAAGTATTTCGTCGCCCATTTGGCAATCAGGCGCCGGTTTTCGGTGTCGGCATAATGCCAGAAACCCGACAGGCGGAAATAGTCGCCGGGGAAGTCAAAGGCACGGGCGACGCTCCAGTAAAACTCGTTTTCGGTGTTCATCATGTAGCCGTAACTTTCGAAACCGATGGGCACCACGTTGTTATACTGGCGAGCCTGATCATACATGCCGGTACACCATTTGTTGGGATCGGGATGATCACATTTTTCTACGGTGTTAAAGTCTGAGCGCATGTTGTTGACGGAAAGCCCCACGCGATTGGTGGCGGCATACTGGGCAATGGCCCGCCGTGAAGTGGGGCCCCCACTCACGCCGGGATGCGGAGAGTTCTGGGTGAGCACCTGGATGCGGGGGAAACCGGAACCATCATAAAAAGCTCCGGTGTACTGATCAATTACCCATTTCACATATTCTTCCCAGTCGTAAATCGTCCAGCCGGCGCCGCCATTGCTCTCGGGTTTGAAGAGGAAGGACTCGTCGTAGCCTACACCAGCACGATTGTCGGCAGCACGGTTTTCACCGTCCATGCCCACACCGGTGGCGATCCAGGCAATGTTGTTGCGATACGGGCTGTTCAGCAGGTGATCGGCCAACGCATAAATGAATTCAGAGTATTGGGCCCGATAGTAAGGATGCATGTAGTCGAGCAGATACCAGGGGCCGCCCTCGCAACCGGCGCGATTGGGGCGCCCGCCATCGGGCTCACTGGAAAGGATCACCGGCTCATCGCCGGTATTGGCAATTCCGTCGGCGCCTTTCAGTACGAATGCCGGCACGGTGTGTTCAACGCCCTGATCGGGACAGGTGACACCCTGACGGCCGGTATAAGTGTAGAAAGCCAGGCCTACCGCCTGGTAACCGGCGTCCAGTTGTTTCTGGATCAGCCGATCCAGTTTATCCCAGTCGTAGTTATTGTTCCCGTACTCCAACTGGGACCAGGCAAGGAAGAAAAAGGAACCAACAGCGAAATGAGTAACCGGATCAATGGGATCGCGGGTCGGATCGGTGGAATTCTCGATATACCAGCCGGCAGGGCCGGCGGGGGGAAATATCCAGTTGGTGGCATCGGGCGCCGCCACAATGGGTGTGGCTGGCGGCGGAGCGAGTTCAGGAGCGGAACCAGTGTTGAGCTGGTTTTCTGCGAATACAGTCGGGGCAGCAAGAATGACTGCCACTAAAAGCATGGCTGCGATGAGAAGGAATCCCTTCTTAAGCATGATGGGGGGGGTACCTCCAATGACAAGATTGACGTTCAGACGCCCAGGTAGCCACCGTGATGGTTACAGGGTAAACTACCGGAAGTCTGAACGTATTGTACAGAAGTGAGTTGAAAAGAGCATGAATAAATCATGCTTGTAAGATGACAAAATGTTCACCTGAGCGATTCTCACGCTTGCCGCAGGCAAACATTGGCTGTCCATCTTACCATAGGGCTGTTTTGCCCTGCAAAGCACATTGCATTTGAAAACGTTGCCTGTTCGCTGGCAACCGCCCGCAGCTCCCTCGTTGCCGGGTCTGTCTCAGATTAGCGGCGGGGTTGAACCTCCCCGCATCATGGGGGCGGAGAGCGCAAAAACAAGCACCCAGCGTATCCATAACGCGCCGAAGGCCCGGCTTGCAGCTATCCGTTCTCGGTTTTTGAAACGCACTCCTGCCGCGCTAGCCGAGTAAGGGCGATTCATGAATCGCCCTTACAGCGTTGGGTCTGTCTCAAATTAGCGGCGGGCTTGAACCTCCCCGCATCATGGGGGCGGAGAGCGCAAA
>JAJRXO010000338.1 GCA_024276255.1 Chloroflexota bacterium
AAATCTCGCTCGGAGATGTCGCCGGCAGCCGGCAGGTTTGACCAGCGTTGGCGCAGCAAATTCAGCAAGTGCTGCTTCTGCGCAGCTGTCCACGCGAGGTCAGGGGGAGGCGGAAAGGGCTGGACCTGTCGAGATGGGGGATGGGATTCCATCATTACTTTGGCAGTGATGAGTGCAGTCGAATCAATGCCAAAGTATAGCAGATGTGGCGCTTTTACGGGTAGTTTGGGCCGACAGGCAACGAAGCGATGGTGTGTAGGCCCCAACCTGCGGGGCGAGAGAAGGGCGAGAGTGACCAGTAGTGCGTGGTCTCTAAGAGGAATATGCCGTCTCCGGGCAGATTCTTGCAGTTGCAGACGCAAGAGGATGGTTTTGGGACGTGTTGCCGGGGGGATGCCTTGTTCCCACGCCACCTGCGCAGTTCGCATATCACCGGACGCCCCTCCACGGGCCAAAAGCTCCATGCTGTGCGCATCCTTGCCCCAGGCGTCCTCAAGGCCCGCCGCCCCGGTTCCTCGGTCTCCCCATCTTCCCCTCTCCCCATCTCCCCCTTTCCACATCTTCCCATTACCCCGCCTCCTCGTCTCCTCGTCTCTCCCTCTCCCCATCTCCCGGTCTCCTGGTTTCCTGGTTTACTTATTTACTTATCTACTCGCCTACCAATTTACCGGGCCACCGATCTTCCTCAGCTCAAAACAGATTTCAACCGCCCGGGATACTCCACCGATCGGAGATGCTGCTAGCGCAAAATCAGTCGATGCATTACAATAGCGAACACACCGCCATGTCACACGCATCTCCTGCTCCCGCAACTGATCATGTCGCGGAAGCCTCCCGTCCGCGCACATTGAGCCTGCGACATAATTTGGGCCTGCAATTGCTGGCCCTGTATGTCATGTTCATCGGACCTGTGCTGGTGGGGGCGCTGGTGTTTGATTACTTCACCACGCGACGCCTGCAAAATGACGTCCAGACCGCCGATCTGGCACTGGCTCATGCCATTGCTCAGGAGACCGAAGCCTCGCTGAGCAACGCGGCGCGCACGGTGGTGAACCTGGCCACCCGACCGGCGATCGTCGATGCCGACATCGACGGCATGCGTGAGACATTCAAGGACTTGGTCCTGGGGCGCAGCGATATCAATCTCGTGTACCGTCTTGATGAAAACGGCATCATGCTCTATCACTACCCCGAGGGGCCGTCCAGCACGGTGGGGGTCGATTTTTCCTTCCGGCGCTATTTCAAGGCGGCCCGCCAGAGCGTGGGGCCCATTTTTTCGGATGGCCGTATCTCGCCCACCACCAACAAACCCGTGGCCACCGCCGTTATGCCTTTATGGGATGACGCGCACCGTTTTTTGGGTGTGATTGCCACCAATCTGGCGCTAGATAAACTCAGCGACACCCTCTCCGTGATCCGCGGTGATCCGCAGCAGGGTCTCATCATCAGCATCGTCGACGCCCGGCAGCAGATCATTGCCTACCCCGGCCTGCTTAATACCGATCTCTCAGGCGACAGCATGTTGACGGTGCGCAAGGGCGAAGACCTGGGCCTGCCCGACACCATGCTGCCGGAATGGTCGCAGTGGAAGGACAACGTGGTACCGGCCGTATTGGCCGGAGAAACAGGCTCGATCGTGGTGCAGGCGCCTGATGGCAGCGAATGGTTGCGTTCGTATGTGCCCGTGCGGGTGGCCGGCTGGGGCGTTATTGTACAGCGGCCCACCAAGGTTGCTTTTGCCACCCTGAAGCGTTTTCACCACCTGCTGCTGGTGGCGATTGCCATCTATCTGGCCGGGGGCATTATGTTCTGGTTGGCCCTGCGCCGGCAGGTGATTATCCCCCTGGAGAAACTGGCCGAGTTCAGTATCAAGGTCGGTCATGTACCCGGTCGGCGGCAGTGGCAGCAGGTACCCCTGGACGCCTGGTCCGGCCGAATGGATCAGGTGGGGCGTCTTGCCCGCTCGCTGACGACCATGGCCGAGAATATCGAAACCCAGTTTCAAAATCTTGCCACCTTGCTGGAGACAAGCCGGGCCGTCGTGCGTTCACTGGACGCCGACACCGTGATCAACACCATCCTCGATGAAGTACAACGGCTGACCAAGGTGGAACGCTGCGCCATCGTGGCCCTGGACGAACGGCTGGATGTGTTTCGTATTCGCGCCAGCCGGGGCATTTCCGAAAACTATGTCAGGCAGTTGCGTATCGAACCCTCGGAACCCCATTCACCGGCCATGCGTTCGTTGCGCACCCGGCAGCCGGTGCAGATCGTCGATACTGAGATTGATGAAGCATATGAAGTTTTTCGCGCCCGGGCGCGACGCGAGGGCTTTCGCTCGCTGCTGGCTGTGCCCCTGCTGCCACAACACGCCCCTCCCGCTGTGCTGATCCTCTATCATTCTCAACCCTACCGTTATTCCGAGACCCAGCTGGAGCTGACCGCCACCTTTGCCAATCAGGCAGCCATGGCCATGGAACACGCGGCCCTGTACGCCCAGACCGACGCCCAGCTGCAGGAGCAAACGCGACGCCTGGAAGCGATTGTAGAGAGCCTGGACAGCGGCCTGATCCTGGAAAGCCTGGAAGGCCGCATCCTGTTCTGCAATCGCAACGCGGCCCAACTGGCCGGGATTCGGCGCTCGCAGGCGCGGGCCAAGACCCGCGACGAACTTCTGCAAGCGCTGCTCAGCTCGGCCACTGAGCCCGATAAAGCCCGCGCGACCATCGCTGAGGCCCTCGTCGATCCGCGACACCCCGGCATCGACATCACTCGCCGTCTCCCAGGTGGTGAATTGCAAACCCTGCGCGTCAGCGTGTTTCAGGTCACCGATGCCCGCGGCCGCGTGATCGGTCGCGGCCAATACTGGCAGGACATCAGCCGCGACAAAGAGATCGATCGCATGAAGAACACGCTGCTGTCCACTGTTTCGCACGAACTGCGCACCCCCCTGGCTGCCATCAAGGGTTATGCCACCACGTTGCTCGCCCGCGACGTGGAATGGGATCGGGAGACGCAGCTGGAGTTCTTGCAGACGATCAGTGACGAGACGGATCGATTGACGGCGCTGGTCAGCAATTTGCTTGATCTGTCACGCCTGGATGGCGGCAGTTTGCAGATTCAGATGGAGCTTTATCGGCTGGATGTGCTGTTACGCGAGGTAGTGACCCGCGAACGCCGTGTGCAGGGGGATCGCCTGCGCCTTTCTGTGCCCGACTCCCTGCCCCTCCTGTGGATCGACCGCGCCAGGTTGGAGACGGTTTTACGCAATCTGCTGGACAATGCCGCCAAGTACGCGCCCCCCGCCTCGCCCATTGAACTCAGCGTGGTGCAGCACCATGGCCGGGTATTGGTGAAGGTGCGGGATTACGGCCCCGGCGTGCCTGCTGATCAGCATGACAAGATATTCGATCGTTTTTATCGCGGGGTGAACGAAAGTGAAAAAACCATCGGGGGCAGTGGCCTGGGCCTCGCCATCTGCAAGGCCTTTGTGGAGGCTCATCATGGTGAAATCTGGGTGGAAAACGGCAACCCCGGTGCCATCTTTGCCTTTTCGTTGCCCATACCCAACTCTGCATCCCTGCCGGAGGTGAGCTATGCTCGCACGTATTCTGGTCGTTGATGACGAACGCCCCCTACGTGAATTCATCAGTCGTAATCTTAGCGTGCGCGGTTTCGAGGTCTACAAGGCGGCCAATGGCCTGGAGGCCATGGCCATCTTTCAGAGCCAGCCTCTGGACCTGATCATCCTGGATTTGATGATGCCGCATTTGAACGGTCTGGAGGTCACCGAACGCATTCGCCGCAGCTCCACGGTGCCGATCATCGTGCTCAGCGCCCTCGATGACGAACGCGACAAGGTGAAGGCGTTGGATCAGGGGGCAGATGATTATCTGAGCAAGCCCTTTGGGGTGGAGGAGTTGCTGGCGCGGGTGCGGGTGGCGTTGCGTCGGGCCGAGTGGATGCGTCATCCTCCGCATCAGGAGCGCCTGCGCATGGATGACATCGAGCTGGACCCCGATAAGGGTGTGGTGACCCGGCAGGGGCAGCCGGTGAAGCTCACGCGCACAGAATTCGATCTGCTGCACTTCATGATGCAGAATGCCGGCAAGGTGCTGCCGCATCGACGGATATTGCAGGAGGTATGGGGTCCCGAATATGGGGATGAAGCCGAGTATCTGCGCGTTTACGTGGGCAGGCTGCGCCGCAAGCTCGAATCTGATCCGGCGCATCCGCGCTACCTGTTTACCGAGCATGGTATCGG
>JAJRXO010000019.1 GCA_024276255.1 Chloroflexota bacterium
ACCCGTTCGATCTCGATATTGCGGCCGACGGTATAATCCTCGAAGCGGCCCTCCATGGCCAGCAGCGCGGTTTCGGCCAGGCAGGCATAGGCCACACCGGGCGGCAGACCAATGTCATAGCCAAAATCGGGCTTGCCGGGCAGCAGGATCTCGCCCGATTCGATGACCAGCACATCGGGCCGCAGGGCGTTTTCCTCTTCGGTGACGTCGGGCGGGCGGGCAATATCGCAGATCACGGCACCGGGCTTGCATCTGGTGATGTCGAGAATACGCTTGCCCACGGCGGTGGTGGTGGTGATGATGAGATCGCATTGCGGCAGATATTCGTCAGGCGAGGTGCTGATGGTCACGCGAGCGTCGGGGGTTTCGGCCTCAATGGTGCGTTTGAGGGCGATCAGTTTTTCCGGCCGCGGGGCCACCAGGGTGATGTTGGGGGCAGCCTGAGCCAGGAGGCGGGCGCACACCGAGCCGATGGAGCCCGTGGCGCCGATCACCATCACCCGCCCTGAACGTGAATCCTCGAGATTGTTGCCCATTTTCACCACGGCCTGTTTGGCGGTTTCCAGGGTGGCGGCCACGGTCAGGCTGTTGCCTGAGGTGATGGCGATATCGGCTTTTTGCGAAACCGTCACCCCGGCATCACCCACCACAGAGGTGAACGCGCCCAGTCCCATAATGCGGGCCCCCAGGCGCTCGGCCAGGCGCGAGGCTCTGATCAGGCGTCGGTAGGCGAAAGCCGGATCCCGGCGCAGGAATTCTTTGGGCGTGGCCCCCAGGGCGATGAGAAAACCTTCCACTTTTTGCCCCGTAGCCGGGCTCTGGATGCCGGTGATGCGGCTGACATACATGGGCGGCAGCTCGGCTGCAAAGCGCTCTACCAGGCGCCCGGGCAGAAAGCGCGTCCACCAGAAGCGAGGCGATTTACGGATGAAATCCAGGCTGAGGGGATGAATGACAAAGGCAAAGCGGTTGACCTCGGCCTCTTCGGGCTGCAGGTAGCGAATCTGGGGTTGCCACTGCAGATCGGCCATGAGATTGAGATAGGTGTTTTCGTTCAGGGGGGCATCGGATTGCGGCCTCAGGGCAACCAGGCAGGCCTCGAAGGTGGCGGCGTCGATGTGATTGTGGCCGTTGGCCGTGGAGGGGATGGTGGTGACGAGGATGCTGGCCCCGCGTTCCTGCAAATCGCGGATAGCTTCATCATCGGCTGCTTCGACCACGATCACCTTGTGTCGCAGGTCGCTGGGAGCATAACGGCGAATGGCGTTGATGTCACCGGCCAGGATGTCGGCCCAGGCAAAGGGTCGGGGATTGCGGGGCTGTCGGGGCTGGCTGGGGCGGGGGAACAGGAGACGGTAGGGTAGCTCGCTGATCTGGGCCATGGTGATGCCGCCGATCGTGCCCAGCATCCCCGAGGTGCTGAGCAGCGCCGCTCCCGGCAGGTTGAAATACAACACCGGATCGGCATAGCGCACCTCTTCGGCATATTGATTCAGTGCCTGCGCCAGGCCATGATGATTCAGGCCCGGGGTCATGAGCACTCGCTTGCGCGACCAGATGCCGGGCTCGGCTTCGGCTGCCAGGCGCACAGCCCAGCGCTCGATGGCATCCCGCACACCGCTGCCATCGACGACGGGCGTATTCGCGGCAACGCCAAAAACGCGCTGCGCATCTTTATGCGTGGCGCGCTCATTGCCCAGCCGCAGCTGCTGAGCCACACCTATGAGGGCGATGGCGTCGGCCTGACCGTCCCAGGCGCGAATACGGGCGGCCATGGCGTCCAGATCGGCGTCGCAACCTTCGTGGCGTACTTCGATCTCCGTATCCAGATAATTTAGTTTTTCTGTAAAGGGCTGGATAGCCCGGTAATGCAGGGTAACAACGAGCCTTGTCATTGGGTTCACCTCAATGCGATTCCCCGAATAAGCGAACACAGGGCGTTCAATGACAGATCATCAAGCGCGTTCGCACCATCAGGTTTGTGTATGCATTATAAGATGCGAGGGTGGTTCTGACAAACTGATTGAGCTGCGCCCATCATGGAGCGGTCGGCAGATCTCCCTCCAGTGCCCGATAGGCGTCCCCCTCCCAGAGATAGGGTTCTGGATCGATGGCGTTGAACTGCACGGTGTTCCCTTCGTTCAGGCTCCAGCTGCCCCACATCGCCAGCGGTTTTCCTTCGGCGCCGGGCGGGGTGTCGATTTTCAGATCGTTGCCGCCTCCAGCGCCGAA
>JAJRXO010000339.1 GCA_024276255.1 Chloroflexota bacterium
AACTGGGTCGACGCGGCCAGCAGGGCAGCGGTTTTGCCGGAGATCATCTGCACATAGGTGTCAAGGCTGACATGGAGTCGGGTTTCGAAATCTATGTCCAGAAATTGGCCTTCGGTGAGGCGCAGGCTGGTGCGATCGAAACCCCGCATGGCCCACAGCACCCGTTCGGCCGGTACTCCTCGATCAAAAAGGCCATGCAGGGCTAGCCGGGCCACTGTAAACATGCCGTCATCGACGTTGATGGCCTGAGCGACGCCGGCCCATGTCCACAGACAGGGTCGATGTCGCCGCGTATCACTGACATCCTCGATATCATCATGGATGAGCGAAAAATTATGCAGCAATTCCACCGCCGCCGCCGCCGGCAACGCCTGTGCTGGCTGGCCTCCGGCCGCCTGCGCCGACATGAGCGCCAACAGAGGGCGAATGCGTTTTCCCTGCGGAGCCGTCTCAGGCTCGCCCCGGGCATTTTCCCAGCCCAGATGATAACGCATCATGCCATAAAACGGCCGCAACGATGCGGTTTCGTCGCTCACCAATGAACGCATGAGGGCCTCCACCTGCGGCAGCCAGCGTTCGCTGAAATCAGAAAAAACCATATTCGATGAACTCCTATGCGGCGAATGTATCAATTTTCTGCAAACGCCCGGGCGTGCGCAGGGCAGCGAGATTGGCAGCGCCGGTAGCAAACATGGCCACGCGCAATTCCAGGATCACGGCCTGCAGCTCTGCCGTGACAGCCTCCGACCCCTGAACTGCGGCGCGTAAAAAGGGACCGGCCATACCCCCCAGATCAGCGCCCAGCGCCACGACCTTGGCGATATCGATGCCATTGCGCAAACCGCCACTGGCAAAAATCGCTATATCAGGGGCCACAGAGCGCACCATGCGCAGCGATTCAGCCGTGGGGATGCCCCAATCGGCAAACGTGCGCGCCAATCGCTGCAGACGGGCATCTGCAGCCCGGTGATATTCAACCTCACTCCATGAGGTGCCGCCGCTGCCGGCCACGTCGATAGCCATTACGCCGGCGTCCAGCAGCAGACGGGCAGTCCGTGGCGAAATGCCCCATCCCACCTCCTTGGCGATCACAGGCACCGGCAGAGCCTGGCACACAGCCGCTATCTTCTCAGCCAGTCCGCCCCAATGCACATCACCGTCAGCCTGCATTGCCTCCTGCAGGGGGTTCAGATGCAATATGAGCGCGTCGGCTGCCACCATCTCCACTGCCGCCAAACACTCTTCGACACCGTAGCCCCTGTTGAGCTGTACCGCTCCCAGATTGGCGAACAGCAACACATCGGGAGCCACCTTGCGCACCTGAAACGTGTATGCCTGCTCAGGCTCCTCGATGGCTGCCCGCTGCGATCCCAGCCCCATGGCCACGCCTGCAGCCTCAGCCGCAAGCGCCAGGTTCACATTGATCTTGGCCGCTTCAGCAGTGCCGCCGGTCATGGAGGATATCAGGATCGGCGCCTGCAAACGCTTGCCGAAAATCTGCACCGATGTATCAATCGCATCCAGATCCACCTCGGGCAGGGCCTCGTGCAGGAAACGATACCGCTCGAGCCCCGTGGTGAGGTGTGGGAAGTCCACGGCTTCTTCCAGATTGATACGAATGTGATCGGCTTTGCGCCGGGCGTGAGTTCCTGACATGGGGCATACTCCGCAGAGAGATTGATTCGTCAGCACGAATCACATACTTGGTTCGAGTGTAGCGGGCGTTACGCCCGTTGTCAAAATGGCGTAATCGCCTTCCGCCCCATAAAAGAGTACTCCCGACGGGGGCGTCCGTCGGGAGTCTCTCCACACACACATTGAAAGGAGGTGCACCAATGAGAGAGGTGCTACGTTCAGGGAGGTGACACGCCCCTAGTAAAGCATATTTTTCACAAGGAATCTATGATCTAGGTCATATTCGATTATTGAATTTGCCGAAAAATGTAAGATCGTTCAAAATGAAACCACTCAAGGAGGTTGCTATGGATCCAACCGATGTGACGAATCAAGCATTTGACTACTTGACGCCGATCCTGGCGTCGTTTATTGCCTTTCTTCCCAAATTGCTGGCGGCCCTGGTGCTTTTTATCATCTCGCTGTATATGGCGGGTTGGGTGGCGCGGCTGATCAGACGCACTGCCCAAAATCGCGGCGTCGATCCCGAGATCATCCAGTTGCTCAGTCGGCTGGGGCAATGGACGGTGATCATCATGGGCACCCTGTGGGCGCTGGAAACGGTGGATCGCAACATCACGGGATTCATCGCCGGCCTGGGCATCATGGGCTTTACCATCGGTTTTGCCATGCAGGACGTGGCTAAAAACTTTGTGGCCGGCATCCTGCTACTATTGCAGCAACCGTTTGATGTGGGAGATAGTGTCAAGGTTAAAGGCTTCAGCGGCACTGTCATTGACGTGGACATCCGGGCCACCAAGCTGCGCACCTTTGACGGTCTGTGCGTACTTATCCCCAACACTGATGTTTACATGAATGCGATCACCAATTATTCACGGGCCGAACAGCGCCGCATCAGCCTGGATGTGGGCGTCGCGTATGAGTCGGATCTGCAGCAGGTCACAGAAACGGCGCTGAAAGCGATCTCTTCCGTATCAGGCGTCAAGACGGATCCGGCCCCACGTGTGGTATTTCACACATTTGACGATAGCTCCATCAATTTTACCCTGTATTACTGGATCGATCTGGCAGTCACCAATTATCTCAGTGCCCAGGATGAGGGCGTCAAGCATATTCACCAGGCCTTTGCCGATGCTGGCATCGATATCCCTTATCCCATCCGTACCATATTGCAAAAGCAGTCATCCTGAAGGTTTGCACGCCCGCAGACATCCCCCACCGCTCCGATGACACTCGCCTCCTGACGCCCCGGCAAACACTTTCCAGCATCCTTGGCAGTCGATAGGATTCAGGGCACGATTGAGTCGGCACTTCCCCAGCTATGCCGTATCTGATCCTCCCCAAAGGCCGGGCAGTTCCGGTCGACCCGCCCCACCTGATCATCGGCAGCGATGCTGCTTGCGACCTCCGCCTGCGCGGTGCCCTGGTCGCACCGCGCCACGTCATCATCCAGTATGATGGCCAGAACTGGCGCCTGGCCAAGCTGAATCTGAACGCGGTGGTGTGGTTAAATGGCCGTCCTCTGCGCGCCACGACCATCTTGCAGGACGGAGACAGGTTGTGGGTGGGAGAAACGCAAATGACCTGGCGCCAGTTGGCGGCCGGAGAGACGCCGTTGCGCGGCGGCAGTGCCCATACGCTTTGGCAGGGCCTGCTCCTCCTGCTAACTCTGTTTTTCGGATTATGGGGTACGTCGGCTGTGATCACGACGTATTTGGAGCCGAATAACGGAGACCACGTGGCGTTTTCATCCTCGCAACAGACCACACCCCAGCGAGGTGTGGCGCCACCGCCCACGGCGACAGCCACACCCGACTTGCGCTTCAAATCCACGGCCACACCAACACTTGCCCCCACCCATTCCCTCACCGAAACAGCCGTAGCTATCCAGCCGTCAAGCTCTCCATCCCCCACATTGACGGCAACGCCATCGGCCAACCCCACGCCCTGTCAACCACGGCGCCCCCGGGGCTGGCAGCAGATCACGGTGCGTCGCGGACAGACCCTTTCGCAGCTGGCGCAACGTTATCACACCACGGTAAGCCGCCTGAAGAACGTCAACTGCCTGGGCAGCGATCTCATTCTGATTGGCCAGAAACTCTGGGTGCCGGCGCTGCCCACGCCCTGACCCACCAACAAGCC
This sequence comes from Chloroflexota bacterium, assembly GCA_024276255.1. Lineage (GTDB taxonomy): Bacteria > Chloroflexota > Anaerolineae > J102 > J102 > JAADGC01. The sequence goes on from JAJRXO010000339.1 coordinate 3,778, forward strand.
CAAGGTCGCCCGCGGCCCGGGATGTCTGAATAACCACATCCCCGCCGTATCCGGGATATGGCGGGGATGAAAACAACCGTTTATGTCAGGGCCGACTGTTGCCGACTACCGGGGTAACGCCCGCTGTACGGGAACCGCGGGCACGGCGGTGTGGGCGCTGGAGCGGGCCGGAGGCGTGCCGCCCACGTATTTGCGCAGCAGCACCCGGTCCACAAAGACGCCAGCGTCGGTGATCGAATTATCGCTCTCGAATACCAGGGCAAACCACACATTTTTCTCGCCCCGCAGATCGCCCAGGCCAGGTACGGCGCTTAAGTCGAGGCTGTTCTGCACCCAGCCGTTGCTGTTGCCGCTATGCTGCATGCCATAGAAATGCGTAGCATCGCTGGAGGCCAGCCACTCGAAGAAGTCATAGTCGAGCTCGCTGCGCAGCCAGTAGCTGAATTCGGCTGTGGCCGCTGTGGCATCGCTGAGATCGAAGGGGCCGAAGATGAGCCAGGATTCGAGATTGTTGGGATAATCATCGCTGCAGGCAGTGGCAGCGCCGGGGCCGTCGGCTGCCGGCCACAGCACGGGACTGTCTGTCTGCGTGCGGCAGGTGGTGGCGCCCCAGGTGGGCGCACCCTCGCGCTGCCAGGCCGTCAAATCGCCGCCGAAGTCGTCGGAGAGCAGGGTCTGCCAGCCGCCAGACTGCGGAGTCGCTGTGGGCTCAGGGGTGGG
>JAJRXO010000340.1 GCA_024276255.1 Chloroflexota bacterium
ACCCCTGGGCGATTATGTGGTGGCCGGGGTGTTCACCGTGGCCGGGGCCAATGGCGACGAGGGGCGCCGTCTCGTCGATGAACAGGGGCGCAGGCTGGAGGATGTAATCGTCGAGGAAGACATCGACACGCTGGTTTTCTCAGCTCGCAACGGCTTTCCGCCTCAGTATCTGGAACAGGCCATCGACTGGAAATTCGATGGCGTGGGCGTGTACGACGCCGCCAATTTCTACGGCGCAATGACCGGCCGCGTGCCCATCGAGACCATTGACGGTCGCTGGATACTCGATCATCTCAGCCAGCCCTATGGTTCGGCCATGGTGCGCCGCATCAAGCGCATGATCGACATTATCCTGGCGTTGCTGGGGCTGGCGCTGTCCCTGCCGTTCTGGCCCCTGCTCATGCTGGCCATCAAGCTCGACAGTCCGGGCCCGGCTATTTTCCGCCAGGAACGCCTGGGTATGCGCCAGAAGCCGGTGGTGATCGCCAAGTTCCGCACCATGCGCGACAGCAGCGAGCCCGAGGGCGAGGCCGCCTACGCGCAGGAAGTCGATCCGCGAGTGACTCGCGTGGGCAAATGGCTGCGCAAGACCCGTCTGGATGAATTGCCGCAGTTGTGGAATGTGTTACGGGGTGAGATGAGTATCGTGGGCTTGCGGCCGATTCGGGCCGTCAATGCCCGGCGCTATGCGGAATGGATCCCGTATTATCGCCTGCGCTTCAGCATGAAACCCGGCCTCACCGGCTGGCCGCAGATCCGCTATCGCTATGCCCACGATGATGAATCCCATCTGCGCAAGTTTGAATACGAGCTCTATCACATTCAGAACGCCAGCCTGGCCTTTGACCTCTATCTGATCGCCAAGACGATGCAGTTGATTGTGTTTGGCCGCGGCCAGTAGATTCCCCGTACTCCCTCATCGGCCTACCAGTCGGCCGATCCCCGGCGAATGGCATCGCGCCCGTATTTCAGGCGCAGCCGATCCAGGGTTTCCTGCAGTTTCCTGTCCCGGCTGTCTTCCTCATCCCACAGGCTGAGCTGCCGCCAGCCGTCGCCCAGACCACTCACGCCCACGCCGATCAGGCGCACCGGCCGGCCGGGCGGCCAGGCCTCGGCAAATAGCTGCAAGGCGATATCGAGGATGTCGTCGTCCTGATCGGTGGCCTGGGCCAGCGAGCGCTGGCGGGTGATGGTGCTGAAGTCGGCCCAGCGCAGTTTCAGCCTCACGGTGCTGGCATTTTTATGCTTGCTTCGTAGCGTACGGCCCACCTCTTCGCTCAGGCGCTGCAGGACACGGCGCAGTTGTTGTCCGTCCGCCACGTCGCGGGCGAAGGTGATCTCCTTGCTGATGGATTTACGGCGATGCTCGGTGACCACAGGCCGATCGTCGATACCCCGCGCCCGCCGCACCAGATCGAGGCCATGTTTGCCAAAGCGTTGCTGCATGGCTTCCGGCGTCTGCGCGGCCAGCTGACCGATGGTGTGGATGCCCATCTTTGCCAGGGCCTGCGCCATTTTGGGCCCCACGCCCCACAACGCCCTCGTGGGCAGCGG
>JAJRXO010000341.1 GCA_024276255.1 Chloroflexota bacterium
CCCGCGCCGTGCTGGGTGAAATCCGCCGCCTGCAAACCAAGGCCCCGGAAGAGTTGTTCAGCTACGCCAAGGAGATCGGCGCCCCCCACGAGCTGGTGAAGATGACGGCTGAACTGGGCCGCCTGCCCGTGGTCAATTTCGCGGCCGGCGGCGTAGCCACGCCAGCGGATGCAGCCCTGATGATGCAATTGGGCGTGGACGGCGTATTCGTCGGATCCGGCATTTTCAAGAGCGGCAATCCGGCCAAACGAGCGCGAGCCATCGTCAAGGCAGTCACCCATTATAAGGATGCCCACATCCTGGCGGAAGTCAGCCGCAATCTGGGCGAACCAATGGTTGGCCGCACAGTAGAATCGATGTCGGAAGCAGAACGCATCGCTAATCGGGGATGGTAATCCAGCGTGATGAAAATCGGCGTTTTGGCCCTGCAGGGCGCATTCTGCGAACATATGAAAAAACTGCGGCAGTTGGGCGTGCAGACCGTAGCCGTCCGTCTGCCGCAGCAACTGCATGAACTGGACGGGCTCATCATCCCCGGCGGTGAGTCCACCACCATGGGCAATCTGGCCGCGTCGTTCGGGCTGGTGGAGCCCCTGCGCACATTCTGTCGTACGCACCCGGTATGGGGTACCTGCGCTGGCCTGATCCTGCTGGCCAATGCCGCGCACGGGCAGAAAAAAGGCGGGCAGGCATTGATCGGCGGCCTGGATGTGGAGGTGAATCGCAATTATTTTGGCCGCCAGGTCGACAGCTTCGAAATCGACTTGCAGGTACCGGCCCTGGTTCGTGTGCGCGGCGATCAGGATCCCACTGGCCCCTTCCATGCCATCTTCATCCGCGCCCCGGTCGTCACCCGCGTGGGCCCGGCTGTGGATGTGCTGGCACGGCTGCCGACGGGCGAGATCGTAGCCGTTCAGCAGGGGCACATGCTGGGCACGGCGTTTCATCCCGAACTGAGCGATGACCTGCGTTTCCATCGCTATTTCGTAGCTCTCAGCGCCGGCGGCCTGGCAGTTTCGGGCAACGGCCAGCGTCAGCGTAGCTTATCCCGCAGCTGACGCTAACCCACCGACACCATCGTCTTCATGACCGCATCCGCTCCCCGCTATAGCGTCATCCCCCGTGTGCTGGTGGTGGCCACGCACCAGGACGAGCTGCTGTTGATTCGCCGCTCTGACCGTAAAAAACTGTGGCCCGGCCTCGTCAACCCGCCGGGTGGCCACATCGAAATCGGGGAAAATCCCTTGCAGGCGGCGCACCGCGAGCTGAGAGAGGAAACCGGCCTCACCGCTTCGGACATGCGTTTACGCGGTACGCTGCTCACCGATGGACCACAACCACATACCGGCATTCTCATCTTCGTGTTTCGTGCTGATGTCCAGCGCGCCCCGCTGCGCGCCAGTGAGGAGGGCACCCCCTTCTGGCTGGGGCGTGCGCAGCTGCACACCGTGCCCACCCTGCCCGATCTACCGCAGCTGCTTTCGCTTACGCTCGATCACGCAACCATCTTCCACGCCCTGAAAATCGACACGCCTGCCGGCGAGCAATTGCAGGTAACCTGGGAATCACAGCCTTAGCTGCGGGCGTGTTTCCTCATCAACAAAGGGCATGCGTTAGATCATTGCCAACAACCGGCCTCGCTGTCATAATAGAATCCAGTTGTGCCTGTGCATATTCGGCTAAGAATAACAACAAAGCGCTCCTCAAAAGCTACGATTCTGTCAGCCAGAGAGCTCTCCACAAGACAGAATAGTCACCCATCACAACCGAAAGCCGGTGATCAACGACGATTAACCAGCATCAATTCAGGAGTTTTCCATGGCAATTGCCTGGTCGCAGCGCTACGCGGCGCGCACGCGACGAATTCAAAGCTCGGTCATTCGCGAATTACTCAAATTTACCACCCGGCCCGACGTTATCTCCTTTGCCGGGGGATTACCGGCAGCAGAACTGTTTCCGGTACAGGCATTTCAGCGGGCAGCCAGCCGGGTGCTACAACAATCCGGGCCTTCTGCCCTGCAATACAGCATCACCGAGGGCTATCTGCCTCTGCGTGAGTGGCTGTGCGCCCGCTACGCCCAGAAAGGCGTGTCACTCAGCCCCGACAACATCCTCATCACCACCGGTTCAGCGCAGGCGCTCTATCTCTGCGGCAAGGTGTTCGTCAATCCGGGCGATGCCGTATTGGTGGAAAGCCCCACCTTCCTGGGGGCACTGCAGGCCTGGAACAGCTTTCAGGCCCGTTATCTCGATGTGCCCATCGACGACCAGGGGTTACAAACCGCGCAGGTCGAATCGGCCCTGCTGGGGGCGCCCCGCTTCGCCTACGTATTGCCCACCTATCAGAATCCTGCCGGCACCACCATGCCGCTGGCGCGACGGCAGCGCCTGCTGGAGATCACTGCCCGCTTTCAGGTGCCCATCCTTGAAGATGATCCCTATGGCGAGCTCTATTACGATCAGCCTCCGCCACCGTCACTGCTCAGCCTTGATCTGCAACGGCTGCCGCATGCCGACATTGAACAGGGCAGCGTCATTCACACATCCACGTTTTCCAAAATCCTGGCGCCGGGCTTGCGCCTGGCCTGGGTGATTGCGCCCAGCGAGGTCATCCGCCATTTTGTGCGCGCCAAGCAGGGCATCGACCTGCACACCAGCAGTTTCGTGCAGCAAGTGGTGTATGAAGTGATCAAAGACGGCTTCCTGCGCGAACATCTACCGCGGCTGCGTCGTGCCTATCGCCAACGCCGCGATGCCATGCTGGCAGCCCTGACTGCCTGCATGCCGCCGCAGGTCTCATGGACGCAGCCCCAGGGCGGCATGTTCCTGTGGTTGCGCCTGCCACCCACCATCGACGCCACCGATCTGCTGGAACGCGCTCAGCAGCGCAATGTGGCGTTTGTGCCCGGCAGCGCCTTCTACAGCCGTCCCACACCCGAAGCCACCCATACCCTGCGCCTCAACTTCTCCAATGTAGATGAAGCCGCCATTCACACAGGCATCGCCCGCCTGGCCGAGGCCATCAATTCATACGCGCCGGCAACGCTGCCGGCATAAGGAGGTTTCACGATGTCCGTCGACATTAGTATTCCCCGCGAGACCCGGCCCGACGAATACCGTGTGGCCCTGACGCCGGCGGGTGTCGAGGCCCTGGTGAGCGCGGGACATCGCGTTTTCGTAGAACATCATGCCGGCATCCATGCCGGTTTTGATGACGATGCCTATGCAGCCGTGGGCGGGAGGATCGTATATAGCCATGAAGAGGCCTTTCGTCGCGGGCGCATCGTAGCCAAATTCACCCGGCCCACCCTCGATGAATTACAGCTTATGGGCCAGAAACAGATCCTGTTGGGCTTTCTGCACCTGGCGGCCGGACGCCGCGATAAAATCCGGGTGCTGGAAAAAGCCGGGGTGTGCGCCATCGCCTGGGAGACCGTGCAGAAGTCGGATGGCGATCTGCCGGTATTGCACGGCATCAGCACCATTGCCGGTCGCTTTTTGCCCCAGATCGTGGCCCGTTTTCTGCAGAGCAACGAGGGCGGGCGCGGGGTGATGCTGGCCGGATGCCCCACGGTACCTCCGGCCGAGATCGTCATCCTGGGCGCCGGCACCATCGGCACCGAAGCAGCCCTGGCGCTGGCTCGTAATCAAGCCTCGGTCTATGTGCTCGATATCAATCCCCGAGCCCTGGAGCGGGCCAACCGCCTGCTGGATGGCCGAGGGGTGACCATGTTTGCCACCGAAGCCAATATCCGCAAGGTGGTACGCTTCGCAGACGCGGTCATCGGCGCGGTCTATGTGCCGGGCCAGCGTACGCCGGTCATCCTCACCCGAGAATTGTTGCGCACCATGCGCCGGCGCAGCCTGTTTGTCGATGTCAGCATCGATCAGGGCGGCTGCGCTGAAACCAGCCGCCCCACCAGCCACTCCAACCCCACCTACATGGCCGAGGGCGTGCTTCATTATTGCGTCCCCAATATCACCAGCGTGGTGGCACGCACTGTGACCCATGCCATGACCTATCTCACCCTGCCCTACCTGCTGACCCTGGCCAATGAGGGCCTCGACGGCGCCAGTCGTATTCATCCTGAACTGGGCCGGGGTATCAATATCAGTGGGGGAAAGGTCGTACATCCGGGCCTGCAAGCTGCCCTGGCCAATGGAGGTGAGGTATGAATAGCTGGATGAAGTTGTATCAATCCAAGATCACCAGCGCCGATCAGGCTGTGGCCACGATCCCCAATGGCGCCAACGTTTTTCTCACCGGCAACTGCTCGATCCCCCAGAGGCTGCTGGCAGCCATGGTCAATCGCGCCCGCAACGATGAATTGCGCGACATCACGATCCACCAGATCCTGACCATGGGCGATGCTGCCTATGTAGCGCCGGAAATGGCGGGAAAGATCCGCGTAAACACCATGTTCATCGGGCCCAATGTACGGCGGGCCGTCAACGAGGGACGGGCTGATTTCACGCCGGTTTTTCTCAACGAAATCCCCCGACTCTTCCGCCAGGGCATCATCCCCCTCGA
>JAJRXO010000020.1 GCA_024276255.1 Chloroflexota bacterium
ACCCAGGATCCCCCTGCCCCCGGTGACAGTCAGCCGCCCGCGTCATGCCGAGCAGGGCGACTGGTCGTGTGCCCTTCCGTTGCAGATCGTGCGCGACGTGAACAACGCCCTGAAGGAAAAAAGCGCTGAACGTAGCAACCCCCTGAAAATCGCCGAGACCATCGTCAGACGCCTGCCCGATAGTCCCATTTTGGGGCGTGTGGAGGTCGCCCGGCCCGGTTTCATCAACATGTTCCTCAATCCGCAGTGGCTGGCCGCCCAAACCGGCGAGATCGTGCAGCAGGGGGCGGATTATTTCCGCCTGCCACTGGGCCAGGGAAAGCGGGTGCAGGTGGAATTCGTCAGCGCCAACCCCACGGGCCCCTTGCACTTCGGCGGCGCCCGCAATGCGGCCATCGGCGACACGCTGGCTCGCCTGCTGGAGAACAGCGGCTACGAGGTGCAGCGCGAATATTACATCAACGATCGCGGCAATCAGATGAACATCTTTGCCGAGACCCTGTGGCGACGTTACCAGCAGCTACACGGCATCGATGTGGAAATCCCGGCCGACGGCTATCCCGGCGCCTATATGATCGAGTATGCGCGGCAAATCCAGGCCGAACAAGGGGACTCGTTGCTGTCTCTCAGCGATGAGCAGGCCATCCCGCGTTTTCGTGAACTGGGCCTGGAGGTGGTCACGACTGAGCTTTCCACCGATCTGGGGATGATGCGTGTCTATTTCGATAACTGGTTTTCGGAGCAGAGCCTCTACGAAGACGGCACCTTCGAGCATGTCAGTACCCTGCTGCGCGAGCAGGACGATTTGTACATCAAAGATGATGCTGTGTGGTTCCGGGCCAGCCGCTACCTGCCCAATAGCGATCGCGACGAAGTGTTTATCCGTTCCAATGGCGAGCCCGGCTACTATGCCAGCGACATTGCCTATCACTACAACAAATTCATCACCCGCGGGTTTGACTGGGTGATCAACGTGTGGGCCGTCGATCACCAGAATCAGGCCGCGCGCATGCCGGCCATGATGAAAGCCCTGGGTCTTGATCCCGAACGCTTGACCATCGTGCTCTACGATCTGGTAACGTTGCGCCGCGGCGGACAGGAAGTGAAGCTTTCCAAGCGCTCGGGCGAGATGGTGACCATGCGCGAAGTGCTGGAGGAAGTCGGCGCCGATGCCGCGCGCTACCTTCTGCTCAGCCACTCCAACGAGGCCCGCATCGATTTTGATATCGAGCTGGCCGTGGCCCAGAACAACGAAAACCCCGTTTATTACGTGCAATACGCCCATGCCCGCGTTTCCTCCATCCTGCGCAAGGCGCAGGAGCAGGGTCTGGATTGGCGTCAGGCTGATTTGAGCCTGTTGCAGCATGAGACCGAACTGACCCTGCTGCACAAGATGTTGCAACTACCCGAGATCGTGGCCGAGGCTGTACAGCGGCTGGCGCCACATTTGCTGCCGCATTATGCCCTGGATCTGGCCCGCACCTTCACCAAGTTTTACGATGCCTGTCGCGTGCTATCCAGCGATCCGGCTGATGCCGAACTGAGCCGTGCCCGCCTGCAACTGGTGCAGGCCACGCAGATCGCCCTCGCCCACACGCTGGAGCTCATGGGCATGAGCGCACCCGAAAGTATGTAGGAGGTCTCATGGCTTCGTTGGCTCATCCCCGCGTTCTGGTTTCTGATCCTCTGGCCAAACCTGGCATCGATCTGCTGGCCTCGGCAGGTCTGCATGTCGACGTGCGTACTGATCTGTCGCCGGAAGCCCTGCTGTGCTGTGTCGGTGATTACGATGCCCTCATTGTACGTAGCGGCACCCGAGTGACCGCCGAAGTCATCGAGGCGGCTGATCATCTGCGTGTGATCGCCCGCGCCGGCGTGGGACTCGATAACATCGACGTTGCCGCTGCGACCCAGCGCGGCATCATCGTGGTCAACGCGCCCACCGGAAACGTGGGGGCCGCGGCCGAACACGCCCTGGCATTGCTACTGGCCCTGGCCCGCCAGATCCCCCAGGCCGATGCTTCCATGCGTGGCGGTAAATGGAACCGTAAGGCTTTTATGGGCATCGAACTGAGCAACAAGACATTGGGCATGCTGGGCCTGGGACGCGTGGCCAGCCAGCTCGTGCGTCGCGCGGTGGGGTTTAGGATGAACATCCTGGCCTATGATCCGTTTGTAGGTAACGAATATGCCGCCAATCTGGGGGTCGAATTGGTGTCCTTGCCGCAGCTACTGCGTACAAGCGATTTTGTGACCGTGCATCTGCCACTGAACGAGGACACGCGTCATATCCTGAACGCCGAGCGCCTGCGCCTGCTCAAGCCCGGCGCTCGCCTGGTCAACACCTCCCGCGGGGGTGTTATCGATGAACAGGCTTTGCTGGCAGCCCTGAATGAAGGGCGCCTGGCCGGCGCCGCCCTCGATGTGTTC
>JAJRXO010000342.1 GCA_024276255.1 Chloroflexota bacterium
CGGTACCGGTAGAGGCGCAGTTGTCAGTGACGTTGCTCGGTGTGGGGCTGATGGTGACATTAGGTTTCACCCCTTCAACCGGATTCCAACCGCTGCCGGTATCTTTTTCCACAGTGATGGTGAACGTGTGGGAATCGCCGACCTGATTGGCTGCGGAATCGGGGCCGATGCTGATGCGAGCATCGACACACGAGAACTGAATCTCAGAGCTGCGGGTGGGCAATGCATTGCCATGCACGTCCAGAGCGCCCTCCACGGTTGCTATATTGTAGCTCTGAGGATTGACTCCGCTCACCTCAAAGTTGACTGTGGTCGTGAAGGCTGCATTTGGAGCCAGGTCCTGAGCGTTGGCCAGCGTAAGGTCCAGCCAGTTGATGGTGCCGGCGGCGTTGCTGTGGCTGCTTTCCTGCGGCTGCGAGCTCTTCGAAGTGTAGGTCAGGCAGATATTATCAAATGTGTCGGTCAGGGGCAGGTAAGCGATGTCGGTATTGCCGGTGTTGGTAGTGACGATATCAAAGCTGACGGTGTCGCCAACAATGAGGATGGAGGGATTGCCGGCATCGTGGAAGGATTTCTCGACGCTGAGATCCGGTTGCTGACAGTCGACAGTGACGGTCCAGCTGTCTTCGACTGTGATATTCGGCAGGGCGGATTCATCGGGGTAGCGGGGCTCGCCGATTGCTGTGGCAGTATTGGTCAGGGTTCCGCATTGGAATTCAGTGGGCGTGTAGGTGCGGTCGAATTCATAGACTTCACCCGGCCATACTACCTGATTCCAGATTTCGTGATCGCCGGAGGGATTGAGCATGGCGTCATAGACGCTGACACCGCCGTGCAGGACGACATCGCCGGTGTTTTCAACCCGGAAGTGGTAGGTGATGGTGTCACCCAGGGAGACCGTCGTGGGGCCGCTCTTACTGAACGTCATGGCGGTCTCAAAGAAACCGAAATCAACATCGTGGTTGATCTCACCCAGGCTCAGCGTCACGCTGGCTTCGTGATTGGTGCGGTCCCCATCGCTGTCTTTTGTGTCATCGCTGCCGTTATTGGGCGGGCTGGCGTACCAACCTTCGAGCACCCCACCCGAGGCAAAGTTGCTGTCGGCGATCTTGACGGTGTAAGTGCCGGGCAATAACTGGGTGAATTCGTAATAGCCAGCGCTGTTGGTAAACGTGCTGTCAATGAGAACGTTGCTATTGTCGTATAACTCGACTTTTACGTTGGCCAGGCCGGGTTCACCGGCATCCTGGATGCCATCGACTCTGTGGGTTTGAGAATAGAACAGATCGTGCCACACATAATCGCCGATGGCAGCTGTGTGATAATCCACTCCCAGATAGTGGCTGGGGTCGGTATCGGAAATCGTCTCGCCGGATGATTGCACTTCTGCAACGACTGTGGCGATATTGGTATATTGGCCGCTTACGGCAACGCCGGTGGCCGTACAGGTCACCCCTACATCCACATTGCTCTGGCCGGGGCCCAGCTGGGAAATCGTGCAGATGGGATTCTGACTGGGCAGTTGATCATCGGTTACCTGCACGTTAATGAGGGGCATATTGCCGGTGTTACGCACGAAGTAGGTCCATGTGACGGGGTCGCCGATGGGGATGCTGGGGCCGGGAATTTCGTCGGCATCCTCCCCGTTGGTGGATTTTTCAACCACCACGTAGGCGTTGCCGGAAAGACAATCGGAGCCCTCGAAATCGCGCAACGGTTCTGTCAACTGGCCGATCAGGGTGGCGATGGCCGTATTCTTGTCGATGCGATAAAGGCCGTTGGTGGTGGGGCCGCTCTTGCCGGTGGTGCCATAGAGCATGCCATCGTTGAAAAAGCTCAGGCCCTCCATGTCTTGAATCGGGGTGCCATCGCTGAGACGAACAGTGCCCACCTCGCTGACTGCGCCGGTGCTGGTATTGATGATCACCAGCTTGTCGATGGTAGAGCTGCCATTGTTGATGGAGCCATACAGGGTGCCGTCGACGGGATCGGCGGCGATGTCATCCACATCTTTGAGCCCGGCAATAGAGCCGACCTCGACGAAGTCGACGGTCAGGGAGGGATTGGTGGGATCTGGGAATGCACCCGGTATGTGGGCGCCGGTGGCCGGATCAATGCGGAAGAGCAGGTCAAGGCCGCTGCGCCGTGTGACACCGTAGAAATAACCGGTGGTGGGATCGAAGCTCAAACTGTCAACATCGCTGAATGATTTGCTGGTTTTGGAACCATTGATATAGCC
>JAJRXO010000343.1 GCA_024276255.1 Chloroflexota bacterium
AACGAGGGCGCCTCCGAACTGGCCACCCAACTCAATGGCGTGGCTCGCAGCGACAACTATGTGCGTCCCGATCAGGTATTTGCCAGTGATCCGGATCTGCAACTCAACGCCTGGCCTGATCCTGATGAGGGTGATTCATACCCGCATTACGGCAATTCGTACCTGTTCCTGAATTATTTCCTCAGTCGTTTTGGTGAGGAAGCCACCAAGGCCCTGGTGGCTGATCCCGAAAACGGTATGAAGTCGGTGGATGATGTGCTGAGTGAGCTCAAGCTGGGCTTGACAGCAGATGATCTGTTTGCTGATTGGGTGGTTGCCAACTGGCTGGATGATCCCACTCTGGATGACGGACGTTGGGGCTACCCCGACTTTGATCCCGACAGCATGGCTGTGGCCGATCGTTATTCTCGCTTACCGGCTCGCTGCGAGGGTGAGGTGCATCAGTATGCCGCTGATTATATTGCCATCGACGCCAGCGGTGATGTCAGCATTGCCTTTGCCGGTGATGTCACCAATCGCCTGGCTGCCACCGATGCCTACAGCGGCGACTGGGCGTGGTGGAGTCATCGCGTGGATGAGTCGGACACGCGGCTCACCCTGCCTGTGGATCTGTCGGACGTGGATAGCGCCACGCTGAAATTCCGCACCTGGTATGATCTGGAATCGATGTGGGATTATGCCTACATTGAGATCAGCAACAATGGCGGCAAGACGTGGACGCTGCTGGAGACAGACCGCACCACCCGTGAAAACCCGCAGGGCAATGCCTATGGACCTGGCTACACCGGTTTCAGCGGCGAAAACAGTGCTCGTTGGGTGCAGGAGCAGGTGGATATCAGTGACTTTGTGGGCCAGCCGGTGCTGTTGCGCTGGGAATATGTAACCGATGCTGCGGTCACGCATCCCGGCATGTTTATTGATGATGTGGAGATCCCCGAGATTAATTTCTTCGACGACATGGAGGGCGGCGAGGGCGCCTGGCAATCGGAAGGATGGATTTTGACCAATAACGTCCTGCAGCAACGCTGGTTGGTGCAGGCGATCGGCCGGCACAGCGATGGCTCGGGATTTGTCGAGCCGGTGCCGGTGGGCGCTGATGGCACGGGCGTGCTGCAATTGCAGGATGTAAGTGATCGTGATCCCCTGGTGCTGGCAATTTCGGCCCTGGCGCCCGTCACCGTAGAGACGGCCCGCTATCAATACGAAGTGCGTTCACCCTGATCATGTCTCCTTTCTTTATTGCCGGCCTGCTTTTCATACTCAGTTTTCTTTCGTTTGCCACGTATCGCACCGGCCAACTCTTGCGCCAGATGATACCGGAAGAGAACCTGGCCTTGCTGCCGTTTGAAAACGGCGCCCGCCTGCTCCTGATCGCCCTGCTGGTGGGGCTGGGTTGGCTGAGCGGTCGTGGTGCAGAGGGCCTGGGCTGGCTGACACAGACTCCGCTGACCGATGTGGGCCTGGGGCTGATCGCGGGTGTGGCCATTTCCCTGCTATTGCTGCCGCCCACGCTCTGGGTACAGCGTCACCGTCCCCAATGGTATTCGGACGTGGTGATGCGCAGCATTCGCCCCCGCAGTCCCCGCGAATGGCCGCTCGTGATCCTGGCCCTGATCCCCATGGCGCTGGTCGAGGAGCTTCTGTTTCGATCCTTGCTGCTGGGCGGCTTTGCGCCCTATGTCCAGGTGATCTATTTTGCCGTGGCTGTGTCTATTTTTTTTGGCCTGCTCCATCTGCCACAGGGTGAATGGGGTGTGGTCGCTGTCTCGCTGGTGGGGCTTGTGCTCAGCGCCCTGTTCCTGTGGCGCAATTCGCTGCTGTTGGTCGTGGTGGCCCACTGGGTGGCCAATGTATTGCAAATGGTATTGGCAGCGGCGCAGGAAAGATGGGAGGGGTGGAGAGGCTGACGCTCCGGGAAGCCCTCCGATGAAGATCAGCGCCCCTTAAACCGGGGACGACGTTTTTGTAGAAAGGCCGCCACGCCCTCCTGATGGTCGGCCGTGCGGATGGCGATCTCCTGGATCTGTGCTTCGTACTCCAGGGCTTCGGCCAGGCTGCTGTGGGCGACTTTGTTGAGCACGCGTTTGGTGAGGCCGATGCCGCGGGTGGGCCCCTGGGCGAAGCGTTGGGCATAGGCGGCTACCGTGGCGTCGAGTTCGGCCGCCGGCACCACCTGGTTGATCAGCCCCATTTGCAGGGCTTCGTCCGCGGTCATTTTACGGCCCGTGGTCAGGATTTCGAAGGCGCGGGCCGGGCCCACCAGTTGTTGCAGGTGCCAGCTCACA
>JAJRXO010000344.1 GCA_024276255.1 Chloroflexota bacterium
CTATATCGACAACAAGATACTCTACGGTCCGGCCAAGGCGGCCAACGCCGGTGGGGTGGCTGTCTCCGGCCTGGAGATGAGCCAGAATAGCCTGCGCCTTTCCTGGCCCCGCGAGGAAGTCGACAGTCGCCTGCAGGGCATCATGAAGAGCATCCATCGCGCCAGCCTGGAAGCCGCAGAATACTACGGTGATCCCGGCAATTACCTGATGGGCGCCAATGCAGCTGGTTTCGTTAAAGTCGCCAATGCCATGCTCGATCAGGGCCTGGTGTAAAGCTTCTCTCTCTGCCTGGCCCCCGCGATGTACCCTCGCGGGGGCTTTTTTTGTGTGTACGTTGACGTTATAATGCAGATATCCCGGTTTCCTGCGGCCGCAGTGGCTTAGGATGATACCGTCAATCCTCTAAAACTGGTTCATTGGACACAATATTTATGGCAGACGATTTTCTCTTGCAAACAACCGGCATGGCATATGGTGGTGATGCAGTGGCTCAAGATCTGCATCGCATCATCTTCGTACCCTACGCCCTGCCTGGCGAACAGGTGCGGGTGCAACTGGTCGAACAACACAAACGCTGGGCGCGGGCGCGGCTCCTGGAGATCGTGCAGCCCAGCCCGCAGCGCATTGCTCCCGCCTGTCCGCATTTCGGCCCCGGTCGCTGTGGGGGCTGTCAGTGGCAACATGCTCCGGTGCCGGCGCAATTGCAATATAAACAGCAGTTGTTGCAGGATCAGATGGCCCATGTGCAGACAGCGTCCCCTGTCGCCGTCCAGCCCACCCGTAGCAGCTCGCCCCCGTGGGCCTATCTCACCCAGGCCACCTACTATCCCACGCCCTCGGGCAGCCTGGGTCTGCCCCAACGGCATGGCCGGGCTATTCACGCCATCGATATCTGCCCCCTGCAACACCCGGCGCTGGCTGAGCTCTACGAATCGTTCCAGCTCAGCTGGGATGGTCTGCAATCGCTTGATATGTATGTGGGGATCAGCAGCGATCAGAGCCTCGTCGTATTGCACACGCGTGGCGATCGAGTGCCCGAGATCGAGACCGATTTACCCGTTTCCATCGTCCTGCAACGGCGCAACGGCAGCGTGCAGCCTCTGATCGGCGAACCGTGGGTTTTTGAGCTAATCCGCGGGCATGAATATCGACTCAGCGCTGGCACTCCTCGGTCAGGCCATGTGGCTGCACTCGAAGACCTGATAGCGCAGGTTGAAGCCTATCTACAACCCGCGCCGGGCCAGTTGCTGGTCGACGTCTACAGCGGCTATGGTTTGTTCAGCCGTGCTTTTGCCGATCAGGTCAGCACGGTGATCAGTATCGAGGAACATGCTGCTGCCATGGAAGATTGCGCATTTAACTGTCGGCATCTCGATAACGTGGCTCTGGCCGAGGGCCCTCCGTCCAGCGTGTTGCGTTTGCACAAGGGCTATGCTGATATTGCGGTCGTGTCGCCTCCGCGCCAGGGCATGGGGCATCGTATTGCGCAGAATCTCGCCCGCCTGGGCGTCAAGCGCGTCGCTTATGTGGCCCCTCACCCCAACACCCTGCTGCGCGATCTGCCGGAATGGCAAAAAGCCAACTATTTTTTGACCGATATCTGCCCTGTGGACCTGGGGCCACAGACGGCTGACTTCGTGACCGTGGCTCTTTTCCTCCGCTAGGGCCTGTCTGTCCATGCCTTGACGTCTGTCAGCGAGCGGTGTACAGTAAATCCCGCAATTTCCCTTAAAACAACTCAAGTCTGTTCGATCTGAAATCACCCACCATCAAACCTTATGAAGAATCTGCAAGTACTCGCCGCCAAGCGTCTGGAGATCACCTGTTGCACCGGAGCCCGATCGTTGCTCAGTGTTGCCACCCGCATGGACGAAGAAGATGTGAGCAGCATTGTCGTAACCGATGAGAACGGCTATTTACGCGGCATTGTCACCCGCACCGACATCGTCCGTATGGCCCTTGCCCACCCCGACCGCTGGCATGAGATGACGTGCACCGATGCCATGACCCGCGATGTGGTCACGGCTCCGGTGACGGCCACATTAGAACACGTGGCCCAATTGCTGCAGGAAAAGCATATTCATCGCGTTGTGATTGTCGAGCCTGCCGGGAACGGGAAACTACGGCCACTGGCTGTTATTTCTGACCACGATATCGTGTATCATCTGGTGCATGCCGCCAGGGAGGTATAGCTATGAAACAACTCAGCAAGCGTGAGCGTCTGGAGCGGCTGTTTGCCGGCGAAAAGGCCGATCGACCGGGAGTTGCCCTGTGGCGGCACTGGCCTGTCGACGATCAGGATCCTCAACATCTCGCTCTTTCGACCCTGGCATGGCAGGAACAATATGACTGGGATTTTGTGAAGGTGAGTCCGTCATCGCAGTATTGTGTTTATGAGTGGGGGGCGCGTTCGCAATGGCGGGGTAACAACGAGGGCAATCGCAGCTATGTAACGCATCCCATCAAGAGCGAGGAAGATTGGTATGCCCTGCGTCCCCAGAATCCGGCCCGCGGAAAGCTGGGAAACCTGGCCGAGTGCCTGGATGCGCTGGCGCATGGCCTGGAGCCGGGCACGCCGTTCATTGCCACGGTGTTTTCACCCACCGCACAACTCAAATATCTGGCCGGTCAGCGGGTGTTGGCTGAGATCCGGCGCCATCCTCAGGCGGTCCATCATGCGCTGCAGGTGATCACACAAACCACCCTAGATTTCCTGCAGGTCATTCAGGAGACGGGGGTATCCGGGATTTTTTACGCCGTGCAACTGGCAACACCCAACCATCTCTCATGGCCCGAATATCAGACTTTTGGCCTGCCGTATGATCGGCAGATCCTGGAGGCGGCTAATGACATGTTCTGGTTCAATTTGTTACATCTGCACGGGGCCGATGCCTATTTCGAGCTGGCC
>JAJRXO010000021.1 GCA_024276255.1 Chloroflexota bacterium
AACAATTTTACCGAGGTGTCTTCGGCAAATTCAAACGAATGGAAGACATAGGGCAAATCACAAACACGACCGAAGCATTATTACCGTCCCTCTGCCGCAGCCTGATTGAAAGCGCCTGGATACTGGCCCAAGGTCTTCCCGAATTGAGAGAAGAAACCCTGAATGAATTGTCGCTACTAACCCTGGGACCGCAATTCAGAGGGTCCCGCAACGTTAATCTTGGCCTTAAGGCCATTGAGATCGTGTTTACGCTCATCAAGGCGATTGTATCTTCTGCGATCGTTGAAGAAGGAAAGCATCACCTGGTTATCAAAAGCGCTGCGGATAGAATCTACAAGATAGAGTTTGCACCGGATCCTGATATTGCCATTCGGCAAGTGCTCAAATCAGGCGACATTCGAAATAGGATCGCTATCGAGGTGAAAGGGGGAACCGATTATTCCAATATCCACAATCGGCTCGGGGAAGCCGAAAAAAGTCATCAAAAAGCCAGAGCCGCCGGGTTTACTGAGTTTTGGACGGTGATCAACGTGCGAGATATCGATGTTGACCGATGGCGGCAGGAAACCCCAACCACGACCGAATTATTCTGCCTACCCCAATTGAATGATTCGCGAAGCACAGCATATCAGAAATTTAAAGAATACCTCATTGCTGAGTTGGGTATTTAGCAGGATGACGCATTGTCTTCCGGATGTCGTCTAGGCCCTCGCGCGGCGATTCGAGAGCGGTGTGCGACGACGCCAACGCCGCCAGAATTCCATAATGGCATCCGGCAAATCAGTATCTGCCGCCAGCAGGTTTGATTCTGTCTCGCCCAGCGGCACCTCATTCTCAATCAACTGCCGTAACGGATCAGCCAGGGACTGATTCCCCAGCAACAAGGCGCCAATGATACGGCCATCCACGATGGCGATGCGTACCGACGTCAAGCCGTGGCTGTCCCAGGCGGAATGATGATTGCCGGTCAGGGGCATGGTCCAGACAAAACTGGAGCCGCGGGACAGATAGTACATGCTTTGCTCTTCTTCCTCCGCCATGCCAGAACCCACGCGGCCGATCACCGAGAGATGCACACCAAACAGCATGGCGGCGTTAAAGGGGCTCCCCTTGCGATAAGGCTGATCGGGCGGGCGCCCCATGGCCACATCCACCATGTTATGTCCAGCCGTACGCCCTTCGTTGATGGCGCTGGGCCATAACACGTCCAATTGATGCCCCTTTGTCCAGCGATCATACACCTGAGCGACATCACCGGCGGCAAATAAGGTAGGATGGCTGCTCTGCATGAAGTCGTTTACGATCACGCCGCGATCGAGCTTGATGCCGCTCTCTTTCACCAGCTGCAAATTGGGTCGCACCCCGATGGCAATGCCCACGGCCTGGCACTTGATGGTGCTGCCATCTTTGAGCAATACGCCCTTCACCTTGCCCTTGGCTCCCAGGATCTCGGCGATCTCCGTGCGATAGTGGAGTTTGATGCCTTCGTGGCGAATCTGGCGCTCGATGATAGCGGATTCGTGCTCATCGAACAGTCGGGGCCAGATACGATCCCGGCGCAGCAGGAGATGGGTGGTTGTGCGCTGATGGCGAAAACCCTCAGCCAACTCCATGGCTGTAATTCCGCCACCCACGACCACCGCGGCCTTGGCCCGGCGCCCCTTGGCGATTACTGTTTTGGCATCATCCAGGGTATCAAAGGTGACCACGCCGTCGAGATCGATGCCTGGCAAACGAGGTCGCACGGCCGAAGAGCCGGTAGCCAGCAGACAGACATCGTATGACAGGACATCCCCGTTATCCAACCATGCCGTCTGGGCCTGGATGTCCAGGCGAGTGACGGCGCCAAAGTGCAGATCTATATCGTGCTCCTGGTAAAACGTCAGAGGACGGGTAATCAGTTGTTGTTCAGAGACACGCCCCAGCACCAGATAAGCGATGCCGGGTCGTGAATACAGAGGATAGGGCTCTTTGCTAACGATGGTGATGCGTCCGCTCTTGTCACGACGCCGGATAGCTTCCGCGGCACTGAGCCCGGCTGCTCCATTACCAATAATCAAATAATGAGCCATAATTTATCAGGCGAAACGGGCTTGCAGATGCAGGGATTCAGGTAACATCTGGGGATTGATTTCGGCCGTGGCATCTTCGAAAATGATGGCGGCATCCCCCCATCGCAGTGTGCCACGGGGACACATGTTTACGCAAGTCGAGCAGGAGATGCAGCGGCTATCGGTAACCTGTTTGCCCCGGCGGGCATACTCCCGGACATCAATGCCAACGGGGCAATTGTATGTGCAAATGCCGCACTGCACACAACGCGTCTCGTCGGCAGTAACCAGCTTCAAAACAGTGGGATTGCTGGTGGGGGTGGTGGTGGCTGTCGATTGAGTCCGGAAAATCTGGGTTAATTTTGTAAACATGGAACATGACCTCTCGCTTTATATGACTCTTATCTTAGCAGGTTCTACCTCATCATGGGTTAACATGCTGTCAACGCCATGTTAAGTCGAAGTTAAGACAAAGGTGATGGCAGCTTTCATTTCCTGCTTCTGCTAGCGTAGCGCCCCATAATAAATCGTGGCGATAATGTGAACGGTCATGGCAAAGAAAAGTGTAAGGCCAATCGGGACATGGGCTGTGTGCCACCAGCCCATGAGCTTACGTACGGTGGTTAATGAACGAATCTGGCGCACCTTGCGGCGGTGGCGTCGCAGCTTCCTCTCGATCTCAGCCATGTACAGCCGTTCACTGCGCTCCAGTTGGCGGATCTCGGCGCGGATGCGTTGTCGTTCACGCCATTCCTGCCATTGACGTGTCAGCAGAGCGGATGTGCTCTCCTCCACCGCCTCTTCGGGCCGGGGCAGATTGGCTTCCTGGGCAACCAGGGCCTGCAACCGGGCCGACTTGTCGGCCGACCAGCGCATCAACTCCTCATGCACCTGCTGCAATTCAGCCTCGAGTGTCCGGCGGTCAACCTCAACCCCCGCCAGCGTGCGCGGCACCGAGGTGTAAATGTAGCGTCCCAGAAAACCGCTGGCGACAACCAAAGCCGTCAGGGCCATGGTCAAACCGGCCAGCCCACGGAAGGCAAATCCGGTATGCATGAGCACCAGCGCCGGCCCCACGATGCCTGTGAAAATATGAAACGATAGCCAGTGCCGCACCTGACCCACGTGAATGAGGTTGAGCCGCTTGCGCATGCTGTACAGGGTTTCAGCCATGATCATCAGTACAGAGCCCAAAATGCCCAGGGCATGGCCGAAGGGATGCCCTCCGGAAGGGATAGTCACCATCTCGTAAACAATGTATACGATGGTGAGGAAGAAGATGACCAGGGCGCTGAGCCAGAGTTCGAAGTTGTTGGTTCTCATATACCTTCTATCGTCCGTTAATCGTCGTCGCCGCCATCTTCCCAGCCATTGGTGCTATGACATTGTGAACACTGGGGGACAGGGCGGGGGTGTTCACCATCGTTCGGGGCGGTGTGGCAAGACTGGCAATCGGTGAGCCCGGCATGACTGAAGCTGACACTATCCCAGTTGGTGGTGCTGGTATGGCAGTTGGAACACTGGCCGGGATAGTGGCCAGCCGGGGGGGTGTGG
>JAJRXO010000345.1 GCA_024276255.1 Chloroflexota bacterium
GCACGGAATCCGGCGGCGTCGTCACCTGGATCCTGGGCGATCAGAATCCCGGCGCCAGCGGCTCGGTGACCATGGTTGTGCAGACATTGACGCCGCTGGAAAATGGTCTTGCCATTTCCAATACGGCCACCCTGGCTGAAAAAGGCACCTTCAATGTCACAACGAGCGCTGATGCCAGCGTGGCAATTAGCTCCAGCCATACGCTGACCACTAGCAAGGTGGCTGAGCCCGAACCTGTGGATGCAGGTACGCTGCTCACATACACTATCAGCTATGCTGCTCAGGGCAATTCACCCACCGGCATGGTCACGCTCACCGATACCCTGCCGGCGCACACCAGCTTCGTCAGCGCCAGCGATGGCGGCACAGAATCCGCTGGCGTCGTCACCTGGGATCTGGGCGATCTGCTGCCGCGGGCCAGCGGCACGACCAGCGCCAACGGGGATGTCACCCTGGTTGTGCTGGTGGACACACCGCTGATCAACGGCCTGATCCTGGAAAACACGGCCACTGTGGACGATGAAGATCCGGGAACACCCCCCGGCGACACGGGCATTGTCACTTCCACGGTGCGTTCCGACCATCAACTGCATCTCACCAAGACGGCCGATCCGGCCGATCTGGTGGAAAAAGGCGGGCTGATCACCTACACGCTGGAATACAGCGTCACCGGCAATGAGCCTGCCCCCAACGTGGTGCTGCGTGATGTCATCCCCTTTGGCACACAGTTTGTCAGCGCCACCGGTGGCGGCGTCTTTACGCCTCCCGCTGTCGTGTGGAACTTGGGCGATATCGACCCACCGGCCAACGGCTCGGTGAGCTTCGTGGTACGGGTAAATAAAACCCTGCCCAACGGCATCGATATCGACAACACCGCTGTGATCAGCGATGATGATCCCGAAACAGATCCCGCCGAAGCCTCCGTCACCGTGCCTGTCAAGCCCACACCGCCTCCGGCCTCGATTGGCGATGATGTCTTTGCCGACGTCAACGACAACGGGGTGCGCGATCCAGGCGAGCCCGGATTTGCCGGCGTACCGGTCACACTTAGCGATCCGGGGGCCGATGGCATTTGTGGCACCGGCGATGATACCGTGCTGCAAAGCACCGTCACCAACGGCGACGGCCAGTATCTCTTTGATAATCTGCCGCCCGCCAGCTACTGCGTGGCCGTCGATCAGACGGCGATCCCGGCCGGTTATGATCTGGGCGCCAGCTTCAACAACCCTGCCGGTCCCATCACCGTGAGCGAGGGCCAGGATTACCGCAATGCCGACTTCGGCTTTGTTACCATGTACAACACGGCCCTGATTGGGGACCGCGTGTGGCTGGATATCGACAAAGACGGCGTACAGGATGAAGGCGAATCGGGCATTGCCGGCGTGGATGTGATGTTGCATGAGACCGGCGCCGATGGTGTGTGTGGCTCGGCCGACGACGTGCTCGGGCCCACCGTCACCACCAACGCGGCCGGCCTCTACCAGTTCCCCGTGGCGCCCGGCTCCTACTGCGTGATGGTGGTAGAAACCTCTCTGCCCCCCAATCTCACGCTCACTGGCGGCGACAACCCGCACGGCCCCATCCTGGTGAACGCCGGTGATGTGTACAATCTCGCCGACTTCGGCTACGGTCCCACCACCGATACCTTTGGCAGCATTGGCGACTTCGTGTTCTTCGATGCCAATCGCAACGGCGTGTATGATCCGGCCAACGGCGAAGGCGGAATTGCTAACGTCACGCTCGATCTGTTCCGGGCCGGCACCGACGGTGTGTGTGGCGGCGGCGACGATATCTATGCAGCCACAACCACCACCGACGGCCTGGGCAATTATCTCTTCAGCGGCCTTACCGACGGCGTATACTGCGTCGTCGTCACCGATGCCAACGGAGTGCTCAGCGACTACGTGCAGAGCTTCGGTGTGCCCGACACCAACAACAACGGTCAGTCCAGCCCTTACATGGCCACCATCAGTGGCGGCAACGATGTGCTGACTGCCGACTTCAGTTTTGCTGACGGCCATATCCTCAGCCTGCGCAAGGGAGATAATCCCGATCCGGTGGAAGCCGGCGACCTCCTAGTTTACTCCATCACCTACGCCGTGGCAGGCCGCGAACCGGCTCCCAACGTGGTGCTCAAGGATACGCTGCCTGCCCACGCCACCTTTGTCTCGGCCACCAATGGTGGCACCGAGAGCGGCGGCGTGGTTACCTGGATGTTGGGAACACTGAACCCCGGTGACTCCGGCACCGTGCAGATAACCGTACGGGTGGACACCCCGCTGGTGAATGGCACCTACCTGCGCAACGGCATCTCCATCGTGGATGATGATGGGCTCACCGTGACCGATGTGGAAGACACACGGGTGCACAGCGCCTATGTGTTCACGCTCAGCAAGAGCGATAGCCCCGATCCGGTAACCGCCGGCAACGAGCTGGTGTACACCCTGCAATACGAGGTTACCGGTAACGCGCCGGCTACCGAAGTCGTGATCGAGGACGCCCTGCCTGCCAACACCAGCTTTGTCAGCGCCAGTGATGGCGGTGTGGAAAGCGGTGGCGTGGTCAGCTGGAATCTGGGCACGTTGCTGCCGCCTACTTCGGGCAGTGTGACCCTGGTTGTTAAACCTGATCGCTCGCTGCCGACCGGCGCAGTGATCAGCAACAGCGCCACCATCTCCGGCAAGGAAGGCCCCACGGCCACGGCCGAAACGACGACCGACGTCATCGGCATCCCCATCCTGGAGTTGAGCAAGACTGCCAGTACAGCAGGACCGGTGGTGTTGGGCGACGTGTACACCTACGAGTTGTGCTACCAGAACGCCGGCGGCGAAACGGCCGATAATGTCACACTCGTAGACGATCTACCGCAGAATGTCGACTATGTGGATGGTACTGCCACCGCATCCGGCGTGTACGACGCGGCCAATCATCGCCTGAGCTGGAGCCTGGGCCAGCTGTCGCCAGCCGCCACCGGCTGCGTCAGCTTCGATGTGAAAGTGGCCCGTACCGTGGCTTCCCTCAGCGCCAGCAGCGGCGACGTCATTCCCTACCGCGTATGGGCCAATCTGACCCTGCTGAACACGGCAACGATCAGTGCCAGCAACGCGGATCCGGCGACAGCGCAGCACGAGCTGATCCTCAGCTCCATCGTCAACCCCGGTATTTTCAAGGCCGTGGACAAGAGCAAGGTGATCGCCACCGAAGAACTGGAATTCACGCTCAGCGTGACCAACGACGGCAATGCGCCGGCTTCGGGCGTGACAGTCACCGATCAGCTCAGCACGTACCTGGAGAACATCCGGGTGACCACCAGCCAGGGTTCCGCCAGCTATGATGCCAGCACGCATACGGTGACTGTCGATCTGGGAGCGATCGATCCCGGTGCTGTGGCCACCATCGCCATCAAAGCCCGCGTGAAATGGCTGGAGCACAATCTGGTACCGCTGACCTTCACCAACAGTGCTGTGCTCAGCTTCAACGAGGGTAATCCTCGCGAATCGAACATCGTGCAGGTGGAGGTCGATGGCTCACCGCCACCCAACGAGATCCCCGAACCCACCACCCTGATTCTGCTGGGCAGCGGCCTGGCAGGTCTGGCCGGATGGGCACGGCGACGTCGCCAACTTCTTTCCTGATTTCCATCCTTCCCCACGAAACCCCCCGGGCGACAACCCGGGGGGTTGTTTTATGACGTCTCTTCGGCCCTGTGGGAGACAACGTTGCGCTTGAGGTTGCGCCGTTGCAAACGGAACTGACGGCGCTCTTCTGCTTCTTCGTAACGCCGCTGCTCATTTTCATTGCCGGGAATCAAGGGCGGAATGGGGACTCGTTGACCGTTTTGGTCGATGGCAACAAAGGTGAGATAGGCACTGGAGCAATGACGGCGTTCGCCAGTGAGGGGATTCTCCGCCTCCACGCGCACCCCCACCTCCATGCTGGTATGAAAGGCG
Source organism: Chloroflexota bacterium (assembly GCA_024276255.1). Classification (GTDB taxonomy): domain Bacteria; phylum Chloroflexota; class Anaerolineae; order J102; family J102; genus JAADGC01. Next base: position 3,951 of record JAJRXO010000345.1, read on the forward strand.
CGGTTCACCTGCGCCTTGAGGATGACCACCTCGCCCTGGCGGATGGGCGAGCGGAAGTGCAGATCGTCCATGCTGGCGGTGACCGTGATCTGCCGGGCATGGCGTTGGGCCGCGATGCCGGCGCAGATGTCGATCCAGGCCATGATCTGGCCGCCGAAAGCGGTGCCCAGGGGGTTCGTGTGCGATGGCAGCACGAGCTGAGTCATTTCCACATAGGATTCGCAGGCGCGTTTGGGTTGCAAAGTGGGGTCGGGCATGGCAGGTTCTCCTGGCGAATCAAGTAAACGGATTTTCCTCTGTGGGGGTATCGGGTTCTTCTGTTTCGGGTGTATCCATAATCAGCACCTCACGTCCGCGCGTCCCTCCCCGATCAGGCCCGATAATGCCATTCTCCTCCATCGTATCGATCAGCCTGGCTGCCCGCGTGTAGCCCACGCGTAGCCGTCGTTGCAGCAGGCTGGTGCTGGCCCGGCCGGCTTCTCTCACCACTTTCACGGCTTCGTCATATAGCACATCTTTGGATGCTTCTTCCTCAGCTTCGGCAATGATGTCATCCCATAACGGGCGTTGCACCGGCTCTGTGACCGCAGCCGTTGCCAGTTCATCCTCAGCTTCGGTCTGTGGTTCGGTATCGGGAGCGGCATGCGCACCACCCAGGCCGCGCCAATAACGCACCAGGCGGTTCACCTCGACATCCGAGACAAACGCTCCCTGCAAGCGTGCCAGTTTGGCCGAATCGGGGCGCATGAACAGCATGTCTCCGCGGCCGAGCAGGCGTTCGGCGCCCGGTGTGTCCAGGATCACGCGAGAATCGATCTGACTGGTGACGCTGAAAGCAATGCGGGAGGGGAAGTTGGCCTTGATCAGGCCGGTGACAACGTTCACCGAGGGGCGCTGGGTGGCAATAACCATGTGGATACCAGTGGCGCGGGACATTTGCGCCAGCCGCACCAATGATTTCTCCACCTCTTCGGGCGATGTCATCATGATGTCGGCCAGTTCGTCGATGATGATGACAATATACGGGATGACCCGTTTCCCTTCAGCGATACGACGCATGTTGTAGGCGTCGATGTTACGCGCTCCGGCTTTTGAGAGCACCCGATAGCGATTGTCCATCTCTTTGGCCGCCCAGTGCAACACGCCCACCACCTTCTCGATATCCGTCACCACGGGGGCCACGAGATGGGGGATATTGTTGTAGCCTGTCAGCTCCACGCGTTTGGGATCGACCATGATAAAACGTAATTCGTCCGGGGTATATTGAAACAGCAGCGAGCAGATAACGGCATTGACGCAAACTGACTTGCCGGAGCCCGTGGCGCCGGCAATGAGCAGATGCGGCATGCGGGCCAGGCTGGCCGCCACGGCCGTCCCCGAGACATCCTGGCCCAGGGCGATGCGCAGCGGGGCTTGTAACGAGCGAAACTCCTCCGATTCCAGAATCGAACGCAACGATACGATGGCCACGCTCCGGTTTGGTACTTCGAGGCCAACGATATCGCGGCCCGGCACCGGGGCCTCGATGCGAATAGGCGAGGCTGCCAGCGCCAACGACAGATCGTTGGACAGGGCCTGGATCTTGCGCACACTGATCTTCATGCGCTTTTCTTCGCCCCGTATCTTGCGGGTAATGTAGCCTGGTTTGAGCCCGAACTGGGTCACCACCGGGCCCTTGTTAACCTCGACCACCGTCACCGGCACGTTGAAGGCGTGCAATGTGTCTTCGATGATCTTGGCTCGTTCGGCCAGGTCTTCTTCTGTGAGATCTGCGGTGCCGAAGTCGTCCAGAATATGGGAGACTTCCGGCAGACGCCAGGTGGTTTCCTCACCGCCGATGATGCGCACGGTGGGAGCGGGTGGTTCGGGCGCCATCGGTAGCACCGGTGTTTTATCGGCCGGCAGGGTGGAAACCGGTCCTTCCAGGCTCACCCCCTGGAGGGCGGCGCGTCGTTGACGGCGATCCTGCCACCAGGTCTGAAGGCGTGTCCTCCATGACGGTCTGACACGAATCACGCCCGAGCGGGGCCGCCGTATACGACGGGGTAATGAGCTGAAGAATATGGCCAGAGCGGTCATGATCAGCAATAGCAGCGCCACCAGCTCGCTCAGGCGCAGGCCCAGGAGCAGGATCACGCCCAACAGCGCCACAAAGGCCAGCACCACCAGCGCTACACCCGGCCCAAACATCTCCACCAGCGTCTGGCTGCTGACCCAGCCCAGCCAGCCGCCGTAGTCGCCGGGCAGGGTGCGGCCCAGGGGATCGATGGCCGCGGCCAGTAAATGAACCGTGGCCTGGAAAGTCAGCCAGAGCAACAAGAAACCAGCCAGCCGCGAGGACGTGAATGCCCCACCGCGTTTATTGCTGTGCAGGTACAAAAATAACGCCACCACCATCAGCACCAGCGGCACCACATAGATGCCGACTCCCACCGCCAGATTCAGTTGCTGCATCCACCAATCGGTGATACGCCCGCGATTGGGGCTGAGCAGGGCCAGCAACGAGAAAATACTCAGTACGCCCAACACCACTCCCCACAGGGCGCCATCGGTCAGGGTACGCAACAACTGGGTCAGAAATGACGGCCGGCGGCGTTTGCGGGTGCTGCGCCGGGCCCGGCTTTTTTTACGAGAGGTCGCTGTTTTTTTGCGCCGGGAAGATTGCTTTGTGCGTGTGCGTTTTGTCATGACCTGGCTCGAGCAGAGAAAAAACGATAAGTGCGATAGCCCATTTGTTCGTGAATGCATTATACCATGTTGCCGCTGTATCGTAAATAAACCACAGAATACACAGATTGGCACAGATTTCTTTTTACATAGTCTGGAGTCCGTAGTTCATAGTCCGAAGTCCTTTCGGGCGACGAGTAACCTGGAATATGCAACCTGCAACCTATTTTCATTCTTATCGGTGTGCGCAAAGCGCATCGTAGGTCTGCTTCGTAAATAAGCCTCTCGCAAAGGCGCAAAGCCGCCAAGGAAAAAAAGAAAAAAATCCTTTGCGCTCTTGGCGTCTTGGCGAGAGATTTTCATCCGTTTTGGCGTGCAGCTTGCGCATCGTAGGTCTGTTCCGTAAACAGGCCACAGATTACACAGATCGGCATCATAGAAGACCCGTAGCCCCGAAGACCTGGAAACCAGGCCTGTTGGAGAAAGCTCCGCCCCATCCTGGTTTTCCGGTTTACGGGTTTTTGATGGGCACCAGGCGGTCCTTGCTCGCTGAGTTGATGAAAACCAGGAAAAGGATACCAGGACAGTTTCCCACGTAAATAGCATCCTGACTGAATCTGTTTACCATTTCACTTGACACGTTTCTTTGCCCGCGAGTATAATCAATGCGCTTGCGTCGAGCCTTCTTGGCGCCAGGCTTCTGCTCTCCCAGACAATGACGCTGAAAGCCGAGCCCTTTAGCGCGTCCAAAACCCGTCGGTTCGTCGCTTTTTTTATTCAGTGGCCTATTCACCCTTCGTATTTTCACCCACTTCACCAAGGAACTAGGGTATGGCAAACGAGAATCAAGTACCGGAAGAACTCCAGCAGAACGTCTTTGTTACATCGATTGACTTTCTGTACAATTGGAGTCGTAAAAACAGTATGTGGCCCATGCTTTTCGGCCTGGCTTGTTGTGCGATTGAGATGATCTGTACGGCGGCAGGGCGTTACGATCTCTCTCGTTTTGGTATGGAGGTCATGCGGCCTTCGCCGCGCCAGGCAGACCTTATGATTGTGTCGGGGACGGTGACCAAGAAAATGGCTCCCATCATTGTGCGCTTGTACAATCAGATGGCCGAGCCGCGCTATGTTTTGAGTATGGGGGCCTGCGCCACGGGCGGGGGGCCGTTCAAAGAGGGATACAACGTTGTCTCGGGTATCGACAAATACCTGCCCGTCGATGTGTACGTGCCCGGGTGCCCGCCCACGCCGGAAGCGCTGTTGTACGGCATTCTCAAACTGCATGAAAAAGTGCAAAGGCAATCCATTCGCACAGTGCCCTGGTATCGCAAAGATACCCCTCGCGGCATCACCATTCCCGTACTCGGCCCTGACATCTTCCTGCCCGACCGCGCTGACGAAATACGTCAAATCACCATGCGCCAGGAAACCAGCGAGGAGATTGCGTCATGACAGAATCCGTGGTTACTACCTCCAGCCTCCCCTTTGCCGACGCCGTTCCTGGCGCTGTTCTGGATGCTGATCAATGGGGGATCATCGTCAATCCCGACAAACTCGTCGAGTTGGCCCAGTATTTGCGCGACCATGAGGGCTTTGATTATTTGTCTTCATTGACAGCGGTCGATTATCTGGGATTCAAAGACCGCACTGCCGACGATCGTTTTGAGATCGTTTACCATTTGTTTGATACCAAAAAGGGCGGAGATGGCATCGTGCTCAAGGTGCGCCTGCCCGAGTCCAAACCCGAAGTCGACAGTTTGGTCAAAGTTTACCCGGGCGCTGACTTGCAGGAACGCGAGGCATACGATCTCTACGGCATCAAATTCAAGGGGCATCCTCGCCTGCGTCGCATCTTATTGTGGGAGGGTTTTCACGGGCACCCCATGAGGAAGGACTGGAAAGAGCCCTATTATGAAGCCGAACACAAGCCCTACAAAAGCCGCTGGCCGGTCGGACACTATCAGTGGGCCGAAGATCGGGTTCCCTGGGGCGACAACATCAATTATCCCAAAGGGTTCGATCCGGATGCATTTGAACCCGCCCCCTTGCCGATGCCCATCATTCACGAGCCCCCCGAAGGCAGCGATCACATCCACACCGAGCGCATCGTGGTGAATATGGGGCCGCAACATCCCTCCACCCACGGCGTGTTCCGCATGATCGTGGCCCTAGACGGTGAAACCATCGTCGGCCTCGAGCCCGAAGTAGGTTATTTACACCGCAATCATGAGAAATTGGGCGAGCGCAACACCTGGCTGGGCAATATCCCCTTCACCGATCGCCTGGACTATCTCTCCAGCATGTCCAATAATTTTGGCTATGTGCTGGCAGTAGAGAAACTCCTGGGCGACAAGGGCAAGCCGCCCGAACGCGCTGAATATCTGCGCGTGATCATGGCTGAGTTCACGCGTATCGTCAACCACATGTGGGCGATCGGATTCCTGCTCAACGACCTGGGTGCCTTCTTTACACCCGCCCTCTACGCTATCGAAGAGCGTGAACTGATCCTCGATCTGTTCGAAGCCGCGGCCGGCAGTCGCATGATGTGTAATTACATGCGCTTCGGCGGCGTGGTCCGTGATGTCGATGAAGACTGGCTGCGCAAGGCCCGTGACATCGTCTTCAATCGTTTGGACCGCAAGGTCGATGAATTCGACGAATATCTCACGGGCAACGAGATCCTCATGGCTCGCTGTGTGGGCGTGGGCTTGCTTTCTGCCGAAGATGCGATTGCTCTCAGTGCCTGCGGCCCCATGCTGCGTGCTTCGGGTGTTCCGTACGATCTGCGCCGCGCCCGACCCTACAGCATTTACGATCGTTTCGAGTTTGACGTGGTGACCGACGACGGCTGTGATGTCTATGCTCGTTATAAGGTGCGCCTGGGCGAGATTCGCCAGTCCATCCGTATCCTCAAGCAGGCTCTCGATCAAATTCCCGAAGGCCCCATCATGAACGGAAAACCCGCGTATGTCACGCGTGTGCAAAAGGGTGAAGCCTACGGCGCCGTAGAAGGCCCCAAGGGCGAACTCGGCTTCTATGTGGTCTCGGATGGCTCCGACAATCCCTGGCGCTATCATGTTCGGGCTCCATCCTACATCAATCTGAACACCCTGGAACACATGACCATCGGCTACAAAGTAGCAGACTCGGTCGTCATCCTCGGCGCCATCGACATCGTATTGGGTGAAACCGACCGCTAGCCCAACCCGCATCTCCAAAAGGAAACACGTGCATGTTTGGCAAAGGCATTATCAAAGGTTTAGGTATCACGTTACGGCACACAGCCGCTACCTTCATCGACGACATGGCGCGGGTGCCCTCACGGTACACCAACGCCATCGAAACTCCGCAGGGTAAGCTCCTGCGACAGCCCCCCGACAGCAAGGGCCTCTTTACCATCCAGTATCCGGAAGAAAAGCGGGAATTGCCCGAGAACTTCCGCTACATTCCCATGCTCTTATACGATGAGAAGACCGGCAAAGATCGCTGCACGGCCTGTGGCATTTGCGCCAAAGTGTGCCCGCCTCAGTGCATCTGGATCGTGCGCGACATGAACGAGCAGGGCAAGCCCATTCCCCGGCCCTCCGAGTTTTACATCGATGCCAGCATCTGTATGAGTTGTGGTTTTTGCGCCGAATTCTGCCCCTTCGACGCCATCAAGATGAACCACGATTACGAGATGGCTACTTACGATCGTTTTCCGGGCCTCGTCTTCGACAAAGAAGAATTGAGTGTGCCGACCAGCTACTATGCCAGCCTTTATCCCTCGGCCTGGGCGGCTGAAGAGGCGGCTCGCGCGGCCAAGGCGGCCAAGAAGGCTGCCCGGGGCAAGAAAGGCGGTGGCGCCGGCGGTGCTCGCCGTAAGGCTGCACCTGCCAAACGCACTGCTGCTCCTGCCCGCAAAGCTGATGCACCGGCGTCCTCCAAAGCCGAGGCTGCTCCGCCTCAGGATGAGTCAAAGGCGCCCCCGGATGCTTCCAGCCCGGCCCCCGGCGGCTCCCAAAGCTGAAGCCAAGGCAGCGCCCAAAGACAAAGCTCTGGCTGCCCCCCGACCCAAAACCGCTTCCAAACACTATTCACCCATTTCCAAAGGTTATACCGGCGGCCTGATCCAGTCTGAACTCCCCCTGCCCCCTGTTCCGGCCGCAAGGCTGAGCCCCAGAGGCGTCCCCTGGAAGCGCATCATGGAACCACGGGAAAGCTTCTCAGCTATCGCAAACAGCGCAAAGTCCAGGGCAAAGAGGTCAAGCTGTAATCCTGGTATCGGCTCTGCCTGATGCTGCCATACTTCATCGAATTCTAAGCCAGTACATACAGAGCCGGGCTGTCGCTGGATGACGATAGCGCGGCTCTGTGTCATTATCGGTTCATACACTTTCCAGGAGCACGATCATGTCTGTTCAAATTATCTATCATGGCCACTCCGCTTTCACCATCAACAGCGATGGAACGCGTATCGTCATCGATCCCTTCTTTACCGATAATCCCCAGGCTACTCGCAGCGCTGCCGACGTGCAGGCCGATTTCATCCTCGTCTCGCATGGACACGGTGATCATATCGGCGACACGGTTGCCATTGCCAAGCGCACAGGCGCTCTGGTGATCAGTAATTTCGAGATCGTGGGCTGGCTCAGCAACAAGGGCCTGCAGAATCTGCATCCCCTGCATATTGGCGGCGGCAATCAATTTCCCTTTGGCCGCTGTAAACTCACCATTGCCCATCATGGATCCAGCCTGCCCGACGGCACGTATGGTGGCAATCCCGGCGGCTTTTTGCTCAAACTCAACAATGGCAAAACCATCTACTATGCCGGTGATACGGCGTTGACTTATGATATGAAATGGCTGGCCGATGACAATGTAGATGTGGCGCTGCTCCCCATTGGCGACAACTTCACAATGGGGCCCGACGACGCCATCAAAGCAGTCAAGCTTATCCAGCCCAAGACCGTCATTCCCTATCATTACGGCACCTGGCCCTATATCGACACAGATGCCGAAGCCTTCCAGAAGCATTGTTTGCAGGAAACTGATGCCAACTGTGTGTTGCTGCACACTGAACAAAGCTTCGATCTGGCGTAGAATGAGGGAAGCCGTGAAGTTGAGATGGCCTTTATCTACACATAGCCATTGCACAATAATGCATTCATGATTAAGTGGCTCGGGCATCGCCCGGGCCATTTCCCGCCATATCCTACCTGCCATGTATCCAAAAGCCGAAATCCTTTTCCCACCCACACTCATCTCCAGTCTGCGAAATCTGCGCACCGAAGCCTGGGCCGAACTGGTGGATCGGGTTGCTCAGTTACCCGAAACAGATCCTGACACCCTGGCTTTCTGTCTGCTGATGATTCGTATCAACAGCTGTCTTAAATGTTATAGTGGCAGCTACAAATTCATGCGCGGTTGCGAAGCTTGCGCCATGCAAAGTATCACCCAGTTCAAGGGAAATGATGAGCAGCTTCTGCAACTTTACGCCAGAGCTCAAACCGATATTCAAAACTATCTCGATGGCAAGGGGCCACCCACCGAAGTCGATCTCAGTGATATCGTGGCGCCGGTCATCGATGATGAAGACTCCACCTTATTTGTTTAACCTATGCCCCCAAAACATATCGCCATTATTGGCGCTGGTGTGGCCGGACTTGCCGCGGCTTACGATCTCAGCAAGAACGGCTACCGCGTCACCATCTTTGAAGCAGCTCCGCAGGTTGGCTGGCTGGCAGCCGGTTTTAAGGCCCCCCATTGGGATTGGACCCTGGAAAAATACTACCACCACTGGTTCCAGTCTGATAAGCACATCCTGGGCCTGATTGCCGAATTGGGATGGAGTGACCGCGTTCGTTTTCCCCGCCCCTACACCGTCGTCTATCAAAATGGGCGTTTCCAGCCGCTCGACTCTATTCCCGAAGCGATCAAATTTACCCTGCGCAACTTTCCTCTCCTCGACACGATACGTTTTGGGGCGGTGGGCCTTTATCTGCGGCTCACCCCCTGGTGGCGACCGCTCGAACAGGTGACTGCAGATGCATGGATGCGCAAGTGGGTGGGGGAGCGCGTTTATAACGCGCTTTGGCGCCCACTTCTAGTGGGCAAATTCGGCGAAGAATACCTGGATCGTGTAAACATGGCCTGGCTCTGGGCTCGCCTTAAATCACGCACCACCCGGCTGGGCACCTTCGAAGGTGGCTTTCAGGCCTTTCTCGACGCGTTGGCCCGCATCCTGCAACAACAAAACGTCGAGATCCGACTGGGCACCCCCGTGACCGCCGTTCGTCATCGTCCTGATTCCCAGGCTGGACCCTGGTTCATCCATACTGCGACCGACGCCCTGGCTTGCGATGCCGTTATCTCCACCTCATCACCTGCTGCCATGGCCAGCCTGGCGCCACAACTTCCAGCATCCTACAGTCGCCAATTGCAGAGCCTGCAATCCATGGGGGCCGTGGTACTCGTCCTCAGCCTCAAGCAGCGCCTTACCTCCTATTACTGGCACAATCTGCCCAAAGAGGCCGGGTTCCCCTTCCTGGCCCTGGTGGAACACACCAACTACATCGGTCCCCAGCATTATGGCGGCGACCACATTGTTTACTGTGGTGATTATCTGCCGCCAGACCACGAATACTTCGAACTCAACAAAGAACAACTCTTGCAGCGCTTTTTACCCGCGCTCAAGCGCTTCAATCCCGATTTTGATCCCTCCTGGCTCAAGCAGAGCTGGCTCTGGCGAACACGTTATGCCCAACCCATTCCCCAGCTCAACCATTCTCGCAACATCCCCGCCATCCGTACCCCGCTACCCGGACTCTACTTTGCCAGCATGAGTCAGGTCTATCCCTGGGATCGCGGTACCAACTACGCCGTAGCCATGGGCCGCGATGTGGCTGCCATGGCGCATGCCGATTTCGTAACGAACTAACCACCACGCTATTCTTCCAAAAACAACAGCCGGACACCTCGTGTGTACCGACTGAAACCAAAACAAGGATTTCATCATGTCTTCCCAACCCAATCGCGAAGCTATTCTTGCTGCCCTCAGCAAGGTGCAGGAACCCGAGCTACACCAGGATCTTGTCACGCTCAATATGATCCATGATCTCAAGATCGACGACGGCAACGTGGATCTCACCGTCATGCTTACCACACCGGCCTGTCCGCTCAAAGGCAGGATGGAGCAGGATATTCGCGCCGCCCTGGCGCAGGTGCCTGGCGTAGAAAACGTACGCGTCCGTTTCGACGCCAACATCCGCAGCGACAGCCGCATTGCCGGACAATTGCAGTTGCCCATAAAAAACATCATCGCCGTGGCCAGCGGCAAGGGCGGTGTGGGCAAGAGCACGGTGGCTGTCAATCTGGCAGTGGCTCTGGCCCGCACCGGCGCCAGCGTAGGATTGCTCGACGCTGATATCACCGGTCCCAACATCCCCCAAATGCTGGGGGTTGCGCAAATGCCACCCCCGAAAAACCAGAAACTCATACCTGCCCAGGCCTATGGCATCCAGTTCATGTCGATGGGCTTCATGCTCAAGCCGGGACAGGCTGCCATCTGGCGTGGCCCCCTGCTGCATAGCGCCATCCGTCAGCTCTTCACCGATGTGGCCTGGACCGATATCGACTACATGGTGGTCGATCTTCCCCCCGGCACCAGTGACGCCCAGCTTTCGCTGGCCCAATCCACCCCCCTCACGGGTGCGGTCATCGTCTCCACCCCGCAGGACATTGCTCTCTCCGACGCTACCCGGGGCATCGATGCCTTTCGGCAGCTGCAAGTGCCCATCCTGGGGATTATCGAGAACATGGCTTACTTTGTGGCGCCAGACACAGGAAATCGTTACGATATCTTTGGCTATGGGGGTGCTGAGCGCGCCGCACGTGAGCTACGCGTTCCCTTCCTGGGGCGGCTGCCGCTCGATCCGCGTGCACGTGAAGGCAGCGATTCCGGCACGCCCATCGTGATCTCGGCACCCGACTCTGAAATCGCCCGCTCGTTTTTTGACATCGCCAATCAGCTGGCCGCCCAGGTCAGTCTGCTAAGTTTTCGTGCTGATCCCCAGCTCAAGATCATCTGACCCGCTGCATCTCTTGCCCCCAGATAGCAAACGCCAGGCAACCCGGCCTGGCGTTTTGTTTTTTCCCTGCCCAAAAACGGCATACGAAAAGTACGCCTGGCCTGCTGTGCAAATGAGCTTCCTCGATTTGCCGACAGGAGGATCTATGATCTCGGCTGTAAGCTAGCCGATGACGCCGGCACCTGTGTGGTAAACGGCGCCAGTGTCTGCATAAAGAATGCTGATGCAGTCCGGGCAATATTCGCCTGCTCCTGCTGCGACTGCACCCGACTCAATAAAATCACCAAAGCGATTTGGTGTATCGATGTCAGGTCCAGTACATTCATACCCTTGCTTAACATCGAGCGGCTGATGGTTTGCGCCTGTTGTTGCATGGGCGGTGGTGCAGGGTTTTGCACGTGCGACTGCACGGCATTCACGTACTGGTTCGCCAATTCGGCGAATGATGAAGGAGACATGTGGGGGAACCTTCCTTCACTAGTGGGGGGAGCAGACCCTGCAAAGGGGGTCTGTATTTAGCTCACATAACTAAATAACATAAAACTTTTAATTCGTCAAGTGCCACAAATAAGGGTACTGATTTTTCTCTTGACGACGCATATCTGCCCTGATCCGATTGACCGGCGCTTTCTCGAAAAAGAAAAAGACGCCCCGAGGGGCGTCTGGGTTTCTGCTGACGAGGGGGCGGGCCTACTTGGCAAACTCCACGGCTCGCGTTTCGCGAATCACCGTTACCTTGATCTGGCCCGGATATTGCAAGCTGTCCTCGACCTTGTGGGCAATATTGCGCGCCAGCTCAATGATCGACATGTCGTCGAGCTGGTCGGGGCGCACGATGATACGCACCTCGCGGCCGGCCTGAATGGCGAAGGCTTCCTGTACCCCATTAAAGCTGGTGGCGATTTCCTCCAGGGCGTTGAGGCGCTTGATGTAATTCTCCAGCGACTCACGGCGGGCGCCGGGACGAGCGCCGGAGATAGCATCGGCGGCTCCCACCAGGATCGCTTCCAGGCATTGCGGTTCGGTTTCGCCATGATGCGAGGCGATGATGTTCACGACCTTTTCGGGCACACCGTAACGGCGGGCAATGTCGGCGCCAACCAGGGCGTGCGGGCCTTCCACTTCGTGACTCACGGCCTTGCCCAGGTCGTGCAGCAGGCCACCCATCTTGGCGGCGCGTACGTCTCCGTGCAGTTCGGTCGCCAGCAGCCCGGCCAGATGGCTGGTTTCAATGGCATGGTAATACTGGTTCTGGCCGTAGCTGGTGCGATATTTCAGACGTCCGATCAGCTTCAGGAGTTCGGGATGCAGGCCCTGGAAACCTGTTTGATAGGCGGCTTCTTCGCCAGCTTCGCGAATCGCCCGATCGACCTCTTCCTGGGCTTTCTGCACTTCCTTTTCGATGCGGGCAGGATGGATGCGGCCGTCCTGCACCAGTTTGGAAAGGGCAATGCGGGCAACTTCGCGGCGCACTGGATCGTGGCTGGAGATGATAATGGCCTCGGGTGTGTCATCCACGACCAAATCGACGCCGGTGGCAGCCTCGATGGCGCGGATGTTTCGTCCCTGGCGACCGATGATGCGGCCTTTCATGTCGTCGGCAGGCAGGGGGATGGAGGCGACGGTACTCTCGGCCACCACATCCGAAGCAATACGCTCAATGGCCAGGGTGACCAGTTCGCGTGCTCGCTGTTCTGCGGTTTCGGCGATTTCCGCCTCGATCTGGCGCACCACGCGGGCCATTTCCGCCCGTTCGGTTTTTTCCAGCCGCTGCAACAATTCGGCCTTGGCTTCGTCACGGGTCATGCCGCCGATGCGTTCCAGCGTGGCTTCATATTCCGCCTCGGCTTTTTGCAACTCGGCGAATCGTTTGTCGATGGCGCTCTGCCGCTGGCTCAGTCGTCGTTCGCGTGTTTCCAGGTTCTCGGCTCGTTCTTCCAGCTGATCCAGGCGACGTTGGGCACGCTCTTCCAGGCGGGTCAGTTCGCGACGACGGCGGTTCATCTCCGATTCGGCTTCGTTACGAATGGCCAGCGCCTGATCTTTGGCCTCCAGTTCGATTTCGCGGGCTTTGTCCCGCGCTTCGGTGAGGATGCTTTCGGCCTGCTGGCGGGCAGAGATCACAGAGCGGGCGTCGGCCCGTGATTTCAGGTAATAACCCAGCCCTATGCCGAAGGCCAGGCTAATCAGCGCCAGAACCAGGGCGAAGAGAAGTTCTATTTCCATAATGTCGTGTCCTTTAACGAGGTGATGATGAATTCAGAATGAAGGGGGATGCAGGTTGGTGTCGGGGTCTTCGGAGTGCAGGTCGGCCCACACACGCTCGCAGGCCTGGCGGGCTACGGTGTAATCGAAGCCGCGGCGCTGCAAAAAGGCCAACATCTTGCGTCGGAAGTCCTCGCCGGGCAGTTGGCCCCAGCGGCGGACCCGCTGACGGGCAGCAGCTACAGCCAGTGCCGTCTCATCCAGCTCCGCCAGAGCCTGATTGATCAGGCTTGTGACAATGCCTTTCCGACGCAGTTCGGCGCTCAGTAAGCGCCGACCGCTGGGATGAAACTGATTGCGGTTTTGCAGCCACCATTGCACGAACTCGGCATCGTTGATATAACCTTGTTCCTGCAAACGGTCAAGCACCCGGTCGCAAACGGCTTCGGCAAAGCCAGCCTGTCGCAGGCGAGTACTCATTTCCGCAGCCGATCTCGGTCGTACAGCCAGCAGGCGCAAGGCACGATCCAGAGCCCTGGCATCTTCCCCGATTTGCTGCAGGCGGGCGATTTCCTCGTCGTTGATCGTTTGTCCGATACGCAAGCGGGCCGCTTCAATATCGGGCACAGCAAAGGCATAGACGTCGTCGATATAGACATTCACGCGCTGCCGATTGCGTTTTTGATAAACCAGACGGGTGATGGTACCAGCCATTGGGGTAGTTCTGCTGTTGTCGCCGGGCAAAATGTTCGCGGCCACAGCAGGATACAGGAAATCCTTATCTGTGATCTGGCCGGGAATGCTGCTGCGAGTCAGTCAGCTGCAGCGGGTTGCCGCTGTGCCGGCACTCCTTTCAGAGCGCGAATCTGATTTTCGATGGTATAGAGCAATTCAGGATTGGCGCGCAGATACTTTTTGACGTTTTCACGTCCCTGGCCCAGACGAGTCCCCTCATACGAATAGAAGGAGCCCCGCTTTTCGATAATGTCATTATCAACCCCCAAATCCAGCACCTCTCCGGCGCGGGAAATACCTTCGTTGAACATAATATCAAATTCGGCCACCCGGAAGGGTGGAGCCACCTTGTTTTTCTTGACGGTGACCCGTACACGATTGCCAATGGCTACAGAGCCTGCTTTCAGGCCCTGTATGCGGCGAATGTCCAGGCGCACCGATGCATAAAACTTGAGCGCCAATCCGCCACTGGTTGTTTCGGGGTTACCGAACATGATGCCGATTTTTTGCCGTAGCTGATTGGTAAAGATGACGATCGTGTTGGTTTGTTTGATGGCGCCACTCAGTTTGCGCAGGGCCTGGCTCATCAGCCGGGCCTGCAGACCCATGTGACTGTCGCCCATTTCGCCCTCGATTTCGGCTCGAGGAACCAATGCAGCAACCGAATCAATAACCACCACGTCCATTGCGCTGGAGCGAACCAGCGCCTCAGTGATCTCCAGTGCCTGTTCGCCGGTGTCGGGCTGCGACACGTAGAGATTCTCGATATCCACACCTATTCTCTCGGCGTAGGCAGGATCCAGCGCATGTTCAACGTCGATAAAGGCACAAATACCGCCTGCTTTCTGCGCTTCGGCGATGGTGTGCAAACAGAGGGTTGTCTTGCCTGAAGATTCAGGCCCATAAATTTCAATGACACGACCGCGAGGTATGCCCCCGACCCCCAGAGCGATGTCCAGGCTCAACGATCCGGAAGAGATCGTTTCCACCCGCATCGCTTTGGCTTCACCCAATTTCATAATGGTACCCTCACCAAATCGCTTGGTGAGATTAGCCAGAGTTGAGTCAAGGACCTTTTTGCGACCGTCTGATGCCATAAAAATACCTGCATGCTGGTGTTACATGAAGACTGGCTAAAGTATACCCCAAAGCCGTTCAACCTGCAACCATCCGTTGGTGGCGGGGACATGTCAGATGTGGGGCTGAATGACCTCCCCGGGGCCGTTGATTTCGGGCGACAACCCCGACCGATGAACCCATACTTAAAATTGCTGATCGGTCAGCGCCCTGTCAGACAATCAAAATGCATTGGATCGGAGTGCAGATGTCTGTCTGCAGCCGTATGCCTTGTTTTGGGGTGAACTTCGTCGAGTTGGGCTGTACACAACTCCCCCATTATAATAATCACGCAAGCTTCATAGCTTATCCCCCTTCCCTCATGAGACGACCATGCCCAGCGAAGACTTTGTCCACTTACATGTTCATAGCGAATACTCCCTGCTCGATGGCCTGAGTAAGATCAACTACCTGATCGCGCAGGCCCAGAGCCTGGGGCAGCCGGCGCTGGCGCTCACCGATCACGGCAACATGCACGGCGCCATCGACTTTTTCAATGCAGCCACCAGGGCTGGCATTAAGCCCATCATCGGTGTGGAGGCCTATATCACCAAATGGGGTCGGCCCATGACCGGCCGCGACAGCCGATTGGATCGCGCGCGCCATCACATCCTGTTGCTGGCGCAAAACCAAACTGGCTACAAAAACCTCATTCAGCTGGTTACCAAGGCCGAATTGCAGGGTTTTTACCATCGGCCCCGCTTTGACGCCGAGACCCTCGCAGAGCACAGTGAGGGCCTGATCTGCACATCGGGTTGCATCGGTGCCGAAGTGCCCTATTATCTCAACGAAGAAAAAGGCCCAGCCAATCCCACCATGGCGCTCGAACGTATGCAGTGGTATCTGGATGTTTTTGGCCGTGACCGTTTCTTCATCGAACTGCAGATGCACGACATCCCGGCCCTGCATGCTGTCAACAAAACCCTGCTCGACTGGTCTCGACGCTATGATGTGGGCCTGGTGGTCACCAACGACGTCCACTATGCCCGCGCCGAAGATGCCGTCGCTCACGATATTTTATTATGTGTGCAGACCAGCAGCTCCTTCAAAGA